>CAYWME010000009.1:0-11987 GCA_964459585.1 uncultured archaeon
TTTTTGCCCACCAGAAAGTTCGGGAAAAAATCTATCTTTGAGATTTTCTATTTCCATAAGTTTCATTGCTTCTTTCCACTTTTTACCACCTGACTTAACAATTTCTATCACGGATGCTTGAAAATTCTTGTTATAATCTTGAGGTATGTATGCTATGCGTTCTCTTTCAGTATTTAGGTCTTTTATGTTTTTACCAAATATTTTCACTTTACCAGAAAATGGTATGATGCCCAATAATGCCTTTAAAATTGTTGTTTTTCCACCGCCATTTGGTCCTATCAGTGCAAATATTTCTCCCTTTTCCACACTAAATGAGATGTTTTTTACTGCTATGTTTTTACCATACCTAACTGTAAGATTTTTAACCTCTATGATAGCCATGATGACATCAACTCCACAGTTTCATTCATTGTTTGAATATACCCTTTACTGCATAATGGGTCAAAACTTATATATTTTAGCCCTGTAACCTTCTCTATTGATTCTAATTTTTCCTTTGGCATAAAAGATGGTGCAAAGAAAATATCTATACCAATGTTTTTTGCCTCTTGTGTTCTTTCTTTTAATGTTGAAGGATTTGGTTCTTCTCCTGGTTTATCTATCAAATGTATTTCATCCATACCACAATCTGCTGCAAACAATTTTAATGTAGGAAAAAGTTCTACAATTGTTTTGCCTTCAAGTTGATTACATTTTTCTTTAATTTGTTGAATTATTTTTTTCAATTCTTCAGCTCTGGAAGAAATTAGGCTTTTTTTGTCCGGATATAACTCCGATAATTTTTCACTTATTTTGTCTACCATTTGTAGACTTACAGTAAAGGATAGCCATGCGTGAGGATCACTTTCATTCTCAGCTAAATATATTGTTTTTTCAGTTTTAGCCCATGGTTCAAGTAGAGGATGTGTAGCAAAAACGATTTTTGCATTTTTCAATAATGTATAAACTGATGGTGTAGGTTGCCATTCATGTGGATTTTTTCCAGGAGGAATTATAGATTCTATATCACTCTCGTATATGTACGATACTAAAGAAGAAATTGGTTTTATTGTAACAACTATTTCATTACTTCTTTCTTCTGTGTTCATTTTAAATACTAATGACAGTAGTATTAAACTCGTTACTATAGCAATTAAGATAATAACGTATACGCCTTTCAAATAAATCACCCTATAGCCAGTAAAATAATTAAATTACCTAATTAAAAAGTTTTTTTAATTATTATCAAGTTCCTTTTTCCCACGAGCTAAGATATTCTTTTTGCTCATCTGTCAGTTCATCTATGGATATATCGAGAGTCTCTAGTTTAAGTTTTGCTATTTTTTTATCTATTTCATCTGGCACATCATAAACTTTTGGTTCTAATTTTTTATGATTTTTAAGAACCCATTCAGCCACAAGTGCATGATTGCTAAAACTCATATCCATAACCTCGCTAGGATGACCTTCGGCTGCAGCAAGATTAACTAATCTCCCCTCACTTAGAAGATATACCCTCTTTCCTGTTTTTAGAATGAATTCTTCAACATTATTTCTTATTTTTCTCGATTTTATACTTAGTTCTTTTAGACCTTTTATATCAATTTCTACATTAAAATGACCGGAATTTGCAAGTATTGCACCATCTTTCATTCGTTCAATATGCTCTTTTCTTATCACATTTATATCTCCTGTAACTGTAACAAAGATATCGCCTATTTTAGCTGCTTCTTTGATTGGCATTACCCTGAATCCATCCATCACAGCTTGCAAGGCTTTAACAGGATCGGCTTCAACAACTATAATATTTGCCCCCATGCCATGAGCTCTTCTTGCAACACCTTTTCCACAATATCCATAACCACAAACTACAAAATTTTTTCCAGCTATCATGATGTTAGTTGACCTCAGAATTCCGTCTATTGTGCTTTGACCTGTTCCGTAAACATTATCGAACATTCTTTTTGTTGGTGTATCGTTAACAGCAATTACAGGAAATTTTAATGCTCCATCTTTTTCCATTGCTCTAAATCTTATAACTCCGGTTGTTGTTTCTTCCTGGCCTGCAATTATCTGTGGAATTAATTCTTTTCTTTTCAAATGAACGGTTGAAATTAAATCTGCACCATCATCCAACAAAAGTTGAGGTTTCCCATTCAAAACTTGCTCTATAGCCCAATAATATTCTCTGGTTTTCATGCCTTTCCAAGCAAAAACATGGATTCCGTCATCAACTAAAGCCGCAGCAACATCATCTTGTGTTGATAAAGGATTTGAAGCGCAGAGAAAAATTTCAGCACCTCCAGCTTTTAATGTTCTTACCAAAACACCAGTTTCCTTTGTCACATGTAAACAAGCACCTATTATGAGATTCTTAAACGGTTTTCTTTTTTCAAGATCTTTTCTTATTTTCATAAGAACTGGCATGTGGGCTTCTGCCCAATCAAGTTTTAACTTACCCTCCTTAGAAAGACCTGTGTCTTTTACTTTATACTCAGACATGAAATAAATTACAATTAATAAATATAAAATAATGCAAAAAGAGATTGTTAAAGCACTTCTTGATCCAAGAGCATACCCAGAAAAGGTTGAAAAAATAAATTTAATCGAAACGCACATTTCGTATGTTTTTTTAACAGGTAAACACGCATACAAAGTGAAAAAAGCTGTGAACTATGGTTTTCTTGACTTTTCAACTCTTAAAAAAAGAAAATACTATTGCGAAAAAGAAGTCGAACTTAATAGAAGATTATGTAAAGATTTGTATATAGGAGTCATCCCTATAACAGAGGAAAAAGATGAAATTAGAATTGATGGGAAAGGACAAATAATAGAGTATGCTGTGAAAATGAAACAATTACCACAAGACAGAATAATGTCAATTTTGCTAAAGAAAGGAAAAATTAACAAAAACCACATAAAAAATATTGCTGAGATAGTTGCTAATTTCCATCTTAACGCTAAAACCGACAGGGAAATACAAAAATACGGAAGTCTGAATATAATAGGATATAATTGGAAAGAAAATTTCAAGCAAACAAAAAAATATATAGGAATTACGATTTCTAGAGAAAAATTTGACTATATAAAAGAAAGAATTGAAAACTTTATGAAATTGAGAAAAAACCTTTTTGAAAGAAGAATAAAAAACAAAAAAATTAGAGATTGCCATGGTGATTTACATTCCGGTAACATTTTCATAACAGATAAGATATACATTTTTGACACAATTGAGTTCAATAAAAGATTTAGGTTTTCCGATGTAGCTGCTGATGTTGCTTTCTTGACAATGGATTTAACTTTCAGAGGAAGAAAAGATTTGGCTAACGTGTTTTTAGAAAATTATATGAAACTAACAAAAGACTACAATATGTCAAACATACTTTCTTTTTATGAGTGCTACAGAGCTTATGTAAGAGGGAAAGTTGCTAGCTTTATGTTAGATGATAAAAAAACTGGCAGAAAAAAGAAGGTCGAAGCCAAAAAGTATTTTGATTTAGCCTATGAATATGCTAAAAAACTTGAGTTAAAGCCTTTCTTGATAGTAATGTGTGGCCCGACTGGTGTTGGAAAAAGTTTCTTAGTAAGAAAATTAGAAAAAGAGTTAAATTTCAGAACAATTAAGTCAGATGTTATAAGAAAAAAAATGTTTAGAATTGAACCAACAAAAAGAATTTTAACGGAATGGAAAAAAGGTTTGTACAGCGAAAGAGTAACAGAAATTGTATACAGTAAAATGTTCCAAAAAACCGAGGAATTATTAAAAAGGGGGCACTCGTGTGTATTAGATGCAACCTTTAGAAGAGAAAAACATAGAAAAATGGCAGAGAAAATAGCAAAAAAATTCAATTCGGTTTTTTTAATAGTAAAATGTAGTTGTCCTAAAGAGATTGTAAAAAAGAGAATTAGAAGGAGATTTAAATCGAAATCTATATCGGATGGTACATGGAATGTTTATCTAAACCAATTAAAAGAATTTGAATGGCCTAAAGGCAAAAATGTTATCAATATAAATACATCAAAAAATTTGCAAAAAAATTTGCAAAAAATCATTAAAAGACTACAGAGTTAATACTACGTTAATTTTTTCTCCACATTTTTTACATCTGCCGTGTTTATCCAAACCAATTACCTCTGAATTAAACCCAAACCTTCTTATTAACAGATTTTTACAATTAGGACAAATTGTATTTTCTTTATCGATTCCTACGACATTTCCTATATACACAAATTTTAATCCTTCTTGTTCTGCTATTTCTGCAAGTTTTTCTATTTTTTTTATTGGTGTTGGATAAAAGTCAGACATTTTATAATGTGGGAAAAACCTCAACAAATGAAATGGTATGTCTTCTCCTAGGTTTTCAACGATCCACCTTACCATTTTTTTTAGGTCTTCTTCTTTATCACCAATCTCTGGGATTACTAAGTTTGTAATTTCTATGAAGATTTTTCTTTTCTTCATTTCTAACAAAGAATCGTATATTGGTTGGACATCTGGAACCGATGCAAATTTCCTATAAAATTCAGGGTTCCCATTTCCTTTGAAATCCACTGTTGCTGCATTTAAATATAGAGAAATTTCTTTCACGGCTTCTGGCGTCATGTATCCATTCGTTACAAATGTGTTTGCTATGTTTTTCTTTGACGCAAGCTTAGCCGTGTCATATGCAAATTCAAAAAAAATAGTTGGTTCTGTATAAGTGTAGCTAATTGACTTACAATCGTTTTCAAAAGCTGTTTTAACAATTGCTTCTGGTGTATATTCTTCACCAATTATATCGTTCGCTATTTTTTCCACGTAAATTTGACTTATATCCCAATTTTGGCAATATGCACACCTAAAGTTGCACCCAGCAGCAGCAATCGAAAGAGCGAAAGTATTTGGGAGAAAATGAAAGAGGGGTTTTTTCTCTATAGGATCTATATTTACAGCAATGAGTTTTCCATAGTTTAGAGCATAAAGTTCTCCATCAATATTTTTTCTTACTAAACAAAAACCAACTTTTTGGTTTGGGATTATACATCTCCTAGAACATAAATCACATCTAACTGTCTTATTTTTTTCTTTTTTCCACAACATTGCTTTTTTTCTTTTAATCATCAATTAAATTTTCAAACAAAGAATTTAATATATAAGGATGTTCTTAATGAAGTGATAGCAAGAGAGTTCAAGCACCCATTTAGTGTATATGAACACGTTCTATGTGAAATAAAAATTAAAGCTACCTAACAAAAAATTAAGTATGAATAAAGTTACTGTCTTCTCTCCATTAGACAGTTCAAGAATAAAAAGAATTGTAAAATCAAAAGACTTGAAAATAAGTCAAAAAAACTTTGAGTTCATGATAGTCTATGGTGGAGATGGTTCGGTTTTAATGGCAGAAAGAAAATATCCTTCCGTACCAAAACTTATAGTTAAATATTCAACAATAGTTAAAAACTTTGAATATACTCTTCATAAACTTCCGTATGTTTTAGAAAAAATCAAAAAAGGTGATTACAAAATTCATGAAGAGCTTAAACTCGAAGCTAAATTCAAACAGGAAAAACTATTAGCGTTAAACGAATTTCAGGTAAGAACCTCGATTCCAATAAGAGCTCTGAGGTTTTCTGTGTCTTTCAACGAACATAAATTCAAGAATTTAATAGGAGATGGCGTTCTAGTTTCAACTCCTTTTGGTTCAACAGGATATTATAAGTCGATAGGAGGAAAACCTTTCAAAAACGGGATCGGTATTGCATTTAACAATCTTCACAATATCAAAATAAAGCCTATAGTTATTAACGAAAATTCAAGAATCAAAGTAAAAATTGTCAGAGAAGAAGCTCTGTTACTTTGTGACAATTATGAGAAATTCTTTAAATTGAAGCCAGGAGATTCTGTTACAATAAAAAAATCAAAAGAATTTGCAAGATTCATAAAAGTTTAATTTAAAATAAAATTATGGAATTCTTTGAATTAGTTCAGAAGAGAAAATCGATAAGAGCCTATAGATCAGATGAAATCGAAGATGAAAAAATTAACAAAATTTTGGAAGTTGTAAACTTAGCCCCAAGCGCAGGAAATCTACAAGCATATAAAATCTACGTTGTTAAAAACAAACAAAAAATCTCAGAAATAGCTAAAGCATGTTTTAATCAAAAGTTTATTTCACAAGCTCCAGTAGTCATGGTATTCTGCGCTAATCCAAAAGAATCAGAAAAACATTATGAAAAAAGAGGAAAAGAATTGTACTCATTACAAGACGCAACAATAGCAGCAACATTTGCCGTGCTTGCTTGCTATAACCTTGGTTTATCAACTTGTTGGGTAGGTGCATTTGACGAAGATCATTTAAAATCACTTTTAAACACAAATCTAAGACCTATAGCTGTTCTCCCTATAGGATATCCTAAAGAAAGCCCAGAAAGAAGAAAAAGAAAGAGTTTAAAAGAGCTGGCTATATTTATTCAATAGATATAGCTCCTGCAGGACAGGAACCAACAACTTCTTGAAGTTTTTCACATTTTCCTTCTTGGTTCTTAACTTGGGATTTTCCATCGTCGCCCATTTCAAAAATTTCTGGGCATAGAGATATACAGAGACCACACCCAATGCACTTTCCCTTGTCAACTTTGATTGTCATAAATATCAAAATAAAGATTAATTTCACTAAATATAAATTTTCAATATTGAACTCCTTCTGTTGTTACCATATGCTTGGGCATTTTGACGAGCTTTATCTCATTAACGAATTCTGCTCTTTCTAAGATTTTTTTGGGAGCATATCTTCCAGTTAAAACAACGTGTGTGTTTTTCGGTATTTTTTCTAAGAATTTTAGAACCTTTTCAACGTCTAACAATTTATAATGCATAGCAAGATTAACCTCATCTAAAACCAAGAGCCTGGGTTTTTTCTTTCTCATTATTTTTTCAGCAAATTCCAAAGCTTTCTCACAAATTTTTTTATCCAACTCGTTAATGTCTCTCACGACAATCTTCTCTCCATTTACCCTAATCACTCGCTTCCTTCTGCCACTTAAATTAAGCCATCCAGGTCTACCAAATTGATATATTTCATAGTAAGGAGATAACTTTTTCTTTATTTTGTATTCTCCTATATTTTTCCACCATTTTAGAAATTGAATAATAATTGCTTTCTTCTTATGACCAACAGTTCTTAGAGCCAGTCCAAGAGCGTTAGTTGTTTTTCCGGCTCCTTCTCCCGTATATACATAAACATAACCCATTATTTTACCTCTGTTTTTAACCATTTTTCATACAGCTTGTTTATTTTCACATCGAACATGCAAATACAGGGTATTTCATATGGATGGTTCTCTTTGACTAATTTCTTCACTTTTTCGTAATTCTTTCTAAAGGTTTTAGCTATGATCACATATCCTTTAGAGTTTTCTATTCTACCCTTCCACCAATACATGCTCTCTATAGGAAATATGTTGACACAACCAACCAATTTTTTTTGGAGTAAAATTCTAGAAATTTTTTTAGCTGTTTTTTTATCTGGTGTGATTATGTAAATGAATATCATGATTTCTCAAATTTTTTATATTTCCTCTTAAATCCTTTCTTAAAACTCTTATATTTCTTTTTCTTCTTTTTAGGCTCCCAATAATCGTATTCTTCCATATAATTCTATTCTCGGTATTTAATTTGAATTTTTCCATGAAAACAAAAATATACGTTTGACTATATACTCGGTCAAATACAAAAAAATAAATTAACTATTTATCAAACATTTTCACATAAGTTGAGAATTATGGATTCTATCGTGAAAAAAGTTATAAAGAGGGATGGAAGGATAGTTGATTTTGACCCAAAAAGAATTGAAATTGCTATCAAAAAAGCGATGCTAGCAACTAACGTATATGATGAAAAGAAGCTGTATGAAATTGTCAAATATGTTATAAAGCTTATAGAAGAAAAGTTCGACGAAAAAAAGATTCCCCATGTAGAAGAAATTCAAGATATCGTTGAATATGCTTTGATGAAATTTGACTTATACAATACTGCAAAAGCCTATGTTCTTTACAGAAAAGAACGAGAAAAGATTAGAGAAGAAAAGAAAAAAATTCTTAATAAAGACGCTATTGATGAAGTTGATAAGAAATTCTCGTTGAACTCGCTTAGAGTCATAGCTTCACGATACCTGCTCAGAGACGAAAAGGGAAATATAATTGAGTCGCCTAAACAAATGTTCCAGAGAGTTGCAATGGCTATCGTAATTCCCGATATCCTTCATGACAAAGAAGTTTTTGATAAAGAAGGTAAACAAAAAACAAAAGAATTTGAAGTTTTTGAGCCAAAGAAATGGGAAGGGAAAATTGGTTTAGGAAAAAAAGATGATGGTTATGAGGCGGTATGGAACAAGTATCACTTAGAGCGAATGAAAGATTTGTATGATAGACTAAATTCTCAGGGAAAAATGAAGTTGAAATGGAGTGAATTTTTTGATTTGTTAGTCGAAGGAAAATTTGAAAAATACTATCAAAATTTCTTAGAATATTACAACCTAATGGTTGAAAAGAGATTTTGCCCGAATTCACCGACTTTGTTTAACGCAGGAGCCAGGTTGGGTCAACTAAGTGCTTGCTTCGTTCTTTCTATTGATGATAGCATAGACTCAATAATGGAAACATCTAAAGAAGCAGCTATCGTGTTTAAGAGCGGTGGTGGAGTTGGGATAAATTACTCGAAACTTAGACCAGAGGGAGACATAGTTGCTAGTACTAGTGGTGTAGCTAGTGGTCCTATCAGTTTTATGAAAATAATAGATACGGTAACAGAAGTTATAAAACAAGGTGGAAAAAGGCGTGGCGCTAACATAGGGATTCTTGAAATATGGCATCCAGACATAGAAAGATTCATAACATGTAAAGTGAAAGAAGGCGAACTAACAAATTTTAATATTTCTGTTATGATAACTCCAGAATTTTGGGATGCTTACGAAAAAGGGAAAGAATACCCATTGATAAATCCAAGAACAAATAAAGTAGTTAGAGCTGTTGATCCAAAGAATCTGTTGAATATGATTGCATTCTATGCTTGGAAAACTGCAGATCCAGGTGTGTTATTTTTTGATAATATAAATAGAAGAAACATACTGATGAAAGCCAGAGGTCCTATAAGAGCGACTAATCCTTGTGTTACAGGAAATACTCTAATTTCTACCGAGTTTGGATTAATGAGAATGGAAGATTTAGTTAAAAAATATCCAGATGGTGGGATAAGAATAGGTGTTGATAACAGAGTCCCAATTGAAATAAAGTATCCTAATGGTTTATCAATGATTGTTCAAAAAGGTCAACAAGGCATAAGTTTTTATGAAATCACAAGAGCTTTCTGTACCGGTGTAAAAGATGTCTATAAAATCGAAACAGAATCTGGATATGAACTAGAAGCAACAGCAGACCACAAAGTTCTGACAACAGAAGGGTGGGTTGAAATTAAGGATATTGTACCAGGCAAACATTTTGTGTTGATACAATCTGGAGAAGGAGAATTCAGTAAAACTCTTGATTTGCCTTTTAAAGTTAAAAATAAGATAAAAGGCAAGAATGGTAGAATCTATGAGTTTAATTTACCCAATAAATGGTCTAAGGAACTGGGCCAAGTTGTTGGTTGGTTGGTTGGTGATGGTTGGATAAGGAAAGGCAAAGAACCCAGAGTCGGATTTGTATTTTCGGATAAGAAGTTAATGGAATATTTTAAAAAAATTCTTAATAAGTGGTACGGAAAGAACATTAAGGAAGTTAAAAGAAAAAATAACGTATATCACCTTTCATATCATTCTAAATATTTTGTCAAATTTTTTGAAAAATTAGGAGTAAAAATTGTAAAGGCAGAAGAAAAAGAGGTTCCAATAAGTATATTTACTGCTCCAAAGGAAGCTGTAATAGGATTTTTGCAAGGATTGTTTAGTGCTGATGGAACTATAGGAATTCACGAGCCAACAGGGAATTACTACATAAGACTTATGTCTAAATCCAAAAAACTACTTAAACAAGTCCAGATGATTCTTCTAAATCTTGGAATTAAATCTAAAATATACAATCGCACTAGGAAATTGAGAAGAGGGTTTAGTTATGTGAGTAAATCTGGAAAAGTTAGAACTTATCTTTTAGATGGCGTTTTATTCGAACTAAACATAACTAGAAAAAATATACTGGCCTTCTTAAACAAGGTCGGATTTTTGAATAAAAAAAACATTGAAAAAATAAAATTGCTTAAACAAATAAATTACAAAGAGTTTGCTTTTGAAGAAAGAGTTGTAAAAAAGGAATTTGTCGGTAAAAAGAAGGTATATGACCTCACAGAACCGATTTCAAAAACATTTCTCACCAACGGATTTATTTCACTGGATTGTGGCGAACAACCTCTTCATCCATATGGCTCTTGTAATCTAGGTTCTATAAATCTTTATGCTTTCGTTAAAAGAGAAGGCAATAAAACGTTTTTTGATTGGGAAGGTCTTGAGAAAACCATTAAAAAAGCTATCAACTTTTTGGATAATGTAATAGACATAAACAAATACCCATTAGAGAAAATTGCTAAAGTAAGTAGAGAATCGAGAAACATAGGTCTTGGTTTTATGGGTCTTGCTGATACTTTGTTCGCTTTAAAAATTCCCTACAACAGCGAAGAAGGTTTTGAGTTCATGAGAAGGGTAACAGAATTTATAGCTTACCACGCTTTCTTGCAATCCATAGAAAGATCGAAAGAAAGAGGATCTTTTCCTATATTTGAAAAATCTGGATATGTTGATGGTGACTTGCCTGTTGAAGGTTTCTATAGAAAAGATGTTTGGACAACGGATTGGTCAAAAATCCCTGAGTTAATCAAAAAATTTGGAATTAGAAACTCAAACTTAATAAGTATAGCTCCGACTGGAAGCATTTCAATGATAATGGATACTTCATCTGGATTAGAGCCACAATTTGCTCTAACGTTTGAAAAGATTGTTACAGTTGGTAAATTTTATTATGTTGACCCAGAATTCGAAATTCAGTTAAAAGAAAGGGGTTTATACAATGAAGAGATTTTGAAAAAGATTGCTGATAATGGCGGGTCTGTTCAAGGTATAGAGGAAATTCCAGAAGATATGAAAAAAGTTTTTGTCGTAGCATACGATGTTCCTTGGTGGGATCATGTGAGAGCACAATATGAGATTGGATTATGGGTTGATGCTGGTATCTCTAAAACGATAAATATGCCAAATTGGGTTGTTATTGAAGATGTCTTGGATGCATACATTTTTGCGCACAAACTCGGCCTAAAAGGAATCACCATATATAGAGATGGTTCCAAATCTGTGCAAGTTTTAGTAACACCTACACAGAAAAAAGGAAAATATATGCTAAAAACAAAAAACAAAACATTTGAAATGATGGAAAATTTTGGTATAAATACAAAAAGATTGAAAGAAGCTTTTTCTAACAACGGTTCATTGGTTAAAAACAATGGTATTTTTTTGAATGTTAGAAACATACCAAAAAATATTGACCCGCAGGAGATTCAAGACATAATCAAAGGCGAAGAAATTGAAACTAAAAATAATAAAAAATCGTGTCCAATATGTAAGAGTAAAAGATTATTATATCATGAAGGCTGTGTGACATGTTTGGATTGTGGATGGAGTGAATGTATAATTTCTTAATCATTTCTTTTCAAGAAAATCTTCAATTTTATACTTAAATTCCTCGTATGACTTGATTGCACCTCTTTCCTTAAGAATCTCTCTTGCTAATAACCAAAAAACAGTCGCAATTGCTTTTGGGCTTTTGTTGTTGGAAGGTATGATTAGATCTATGTTTCTAGTTTCATTGCCTGTATCACATACAGCAACAATAGGAATGTTTGCTTTAACGGCTTCCTCAATCGCCTGTTCATCAGTAAAAGGATCAGTAACAACCAAAACATCTGGTTCATAATAGTGCTCTAATTTTGGATTTGTCAACATACCAGGCAAAAATCTTCCTTCTGAAACTTTGGCGTTGACTATCTCTCC
>CAYWME010000010.1:0-11121 GCA_964459585.1 uncultured archaeon
ATAGCTTACATGTACAAACATGCATTTTTCTTCAAGGCCCATTTGTCTAGCAGCTTCTATGAATACTGCATTTTCATAGTCCCCAACAGTCCCACCAATTTCTATCAAAACAAAGTCAGCTTTGCTTTTTTCAGCTATCTCTCTAATTCTTCTCTTAATTTCATCTGTGACATGCGGAATTAATTGGACCGTCTTGCCAAGATACTTGCCTTCTCTTTCATTTTTTATTACCTGCCAATAAATTTGGCCAGAAGTTATGTTGTTTCTTTTTGATAAGTTTATATCTAAAAATCTTTCATAATGGCCTAGATCTTGGTCGATTTCACCACCGTCTTCTGTAACCCAAACTTCTCCATGCTCCGTAGGCCTAAGAGTTCCTGCGTCAAAATTAAAATATCCGTCAATCTTTATTGGTTCAACTTTGAAACCTTTAAATTGTAAAATTTTACCGATAGAAGCTGTTGTAATTCCTTTACCAAGTCCTGATAAAACACCACCAGTTATAAAAATGAATTTTGTATGCATATAAAATTTTAAATAAATTATTTATTTATTTTGCCTATTTTCTTTTTCATGTCTTCTATCTCTTTTTTAAATCTTTCCACAACTCTAGGTAAATCTTCTTCTCTTACTCTAAGAATTTTAGAAGCCTCTCTAAGAATTTTTTCTTTTTCAGCTAATTTTTCAACCTCTTTATACATTTGCTAACCCCCTCAACAAATCTCTCGTTCCAGTTGCTATACCAAGCAACGCTATTACAAATTTCAAATAATTTCTTAAATTCTTTCCTTTTATTTTTTTGTCGATATACAAGAGGACAATATAAATTACAATAAACTTCAAAACCATGAATGAGAACGGATTTCCCGTCAAAAGTATTATAAAAGTTGGAAGAACATGTTTCTCCTTATAGCCAAAAAAATACATTGCTACAGAAGTTATAGAAGCATCATACAATTGTGTGAACAACGCCACTGAATTTTCTTTTGATATAAAATTTCTTTTGTATAATAAGTACAAGAAAGAAAAAACCCCAAACACTATCAAATACGAATAGGAACCAAACAAGGGGTTTTTGTATACTGGAACAAATGAAATCGAGATCAAAAAAAGAGAGAAACCTATCACATTACAAAATTTCCAATATTCTTTTTTCTTCAGTTTTATGAAAAAATAAAAAACACATATTGTGATAAACGCTACGAGAAAGTATATGTAAGGAGTCACAAACAACTTAGATTTTAAAAATTTCATATCTTCTAAAACTCTCAAAGAAGATCCAAAAAATATGAAAGGCAAAACAGCAAGCGAAAACTTTCTATCAATTTTAATTTTCAGTCTTTTAACAAAATACTTGTATATTAGATAGACAGCAATTACAAATAAGAAACCGTACAATAAGGTTGTTGGTATATCATATTCAGTTTCAAAAGGATTCAAGACATTCATAAAAATATATTCAATCAAAGAAATTAATTTGATAAAAAGCTAGAAATTTTTTTCTGGTATAACAAATTCTTCAACAACCAACTGTTTTTTATCCATACGCTTAAAGGTATATCCATCTTTTCTTTCACAAATTCAATCACTTCATTCAAGCTCTTCATTTTCAATGCTTTTTGCTTAAGTATATTTCTAGTGGCTTCTCTAGTTTGCCAAACACCGACTGGCATTATATAACCAGGATGTATTTCTCTTAAAACCAAAACACTTGCCTGTCTTTTAATTTTTTCCAAATGTTCTGTTACCGACAATCTTACTGCATAATAACAGCCACCTATACTTGCGTAATTGCTTCTACCATCATAATCTTCGTGATCACCACCGATTGCAATCTCGAATTCACTTTGATTCCAAAGAGTTTTTGGATACCAGGCCTCTATAGATTCATAACTCCATTTTTCAGGTATCATTACTATTAGCCACTTATTATCTAAGTACTCACCATAAAAAACTCTATATTCGCTGATCGTTTCAAACCTCTTTATGCTTTCTATTAGTTTTTTTGATATGTTGCTATCGACTGCTGTTATACTCCATCTAGTTGGAACAAATTTTCTTCTTTTTTCCTCACCCATTAAACCAGCACTAAAAGCTCTCTGTATTCTACTTACTTCAATGCCTTTTTTGTATAGCCAAAAAATTCCGTCCATCGCTTTTAAGTCCGTATCATAAAAAACTTTTTCTATCCTTTTGTCAGTTTTTATCCCACTTATATTTAAGTTTTTCAATTTTCCAGAAGGTCCGAAAGGTTGTATATCGTCTCTAAAAACTATGTTCAACTTAGGTTTATTCTTTAACTTCATTTCAACATCCGTTGATTTTTTCGAGAATGCAAGTTCTTGAACATACTGCTGTACTTTACCATTAAAATCATCGACCTTTACTAAAGTTTTTCCTCTTATCAAGGAAAATCTAAAGTCAACAATCTTATCTATACTCAATCCATACCATTTTTCTGGTAAATCCATGTATTCTGTGCTTCCTTCAAAAGGAGGTACTAGAGGACCGATATAAACTTTTGGATATCCAAATCTTCCAATAAAAATTGATGGCGGCGAAGAACCTTCTATACTTTGTTTTTCAATAAACTTGTTGACTTTCATTTTTGTTATAATCTTTAAAACGATTGGACATCTTTTCTTTCCACAAAGAAGTCTGCTTCCTTTACAGATTATGCATAAGTTTTTTCTATAATCGAATTTCTTTTTCGAGGTTATTCTGAAATTGCCATCCAAAATCTTGAAATTCTTCACAATTTATGCTTAATTGAATAAGTTAAAAATTTAATTGGGGTTGATTTCATGAAAACAAGAGAAATTAAAGTCAAATCGATTCTGGGCAAAAGTAAAATTTTGGACTATTGTATAAATCCGTATGTCGGATGTCAACATGGTTGCCTATATTGCTATGCAGAGTATTATACAAGAAGATTTAGACAATTTAAGGAAAAATGGGGAAGCTTTGTAGAAGTAAAAATAAACGCACCAGAAGTTTTGGAAAAAGAAATTAAAAAGAGAGAAATGAGTTCTGTATATCTATCTTCCATGACTGATGCTTACCAACCAGTAGAGTCAAGATACAATATAACTAGAAAAACCATTGAAATTCTCGTAAAAAACGAGTGGCCGTTTGTTATACAAACAAAATCGCCTTTAGTCTTAAGAGATTTAGATATACTGAAAGGATACAACAACGTAGAAATAGGCTTTACGATAATAACGGTCGACGAACAAAAGAGAAAACTTTTAGAGCCAAATTCGCCTTCTATAGAATCTAGATTTAAAGCTCTTGAAGTTTTGAATAAAAACAAAATAAAAACATTTGTATTTATAGGACCAATCATACGACCGCTCGTAAGTATGAATGAAATCTTTTCTATAATGAAGAAATCGAAAGTCGTTGGGACCAAAAAAATATTTTTCGATAAATTGAACGTATATCCAAACGTTAAACAAAACCTTAAGAAAATAAACTTCCAGTTAGATAATTCAGATACGAAAACTAAAATCTTAGAATTTTCGAAAAAACTAAAAATTAACCCCGTTTTTGTTTTCTAAGGATTTTTCTTAACCTTTTCCATTCGTTGAATAAATTTTCTACAGCTTCAACAATTTTTTCTTCTTCGACTCCAAGTTTTTCACAAACTTCTTTCAATATCCTTTCTCTTTCTTTCAAGAACCTTATGGCTCTTTCTCCAGCAACTAATTCTATCCTAACTAATCCATCAGCGATCCTTTTAGTTCTGATTATTTTTATATATCCAATCTCTTTCGTATTGTCTCCGTGTGTCCCGGAACAAGCTTCCACATCCACTCCAGGTATTTCAACAATTCTTATTTTCTTTGACGGTACATATCCACCCTGATATATTCTAAATCCAAATTTTTTTTCTGCTTCCATTCTATTCATAAAAAATTTTTTGATTGGTATGCTGCTTTGAATTATTTTATTAGCTTCTTCTTCAATTCTTTCTGTTTGCTCTTCATTCAAATTTTCAAAATGTGTTATATCAATTCTAGCTTTTTCTACCGTTTTTTCAGCTCCATATTGATTGCACCAACTTCCGATTATTTTTTTGACTAGTCCGTTTACAACATGAATCGCATCATGATGCTGGGTTAAAATCTTTCTCCTTTTTTCATCAACTTTACATTTCACAACTTCACCGACATTTAATTTTTCATTAACTTTATGTAGTATAACATCACCAACTTTTATCACATCTAAAACTTTCGCATTACCGATAGTTCCATTATCATGATCTTGACCACCGCTTCTGGGGTAGAAAGCGGTTTTATCCAAAACGACCCAATCATCAACAACCTTTATAACTTTTGCTTTAAATTCAAAAACATTGTCGTAAAACAAAATTTTTGTTGCAGGTATATCTGTCACGTCAATTGAAAAATTTTCTTTTTTCTTTACTGTTGGTTTCTTTTCCAATTTTTTATAAAACGTTATAGGAACTTCTATTCCTAAATCTTCTGGTGTGATTCCATATGTTTCATAGATTTTGATCAGGTCATCTTCTACAATTTTTTTGTTTTTCAATGTTTCAACTATTCGCTTTATGTTCTCTTTACTTTTATTGTATTTTTTCTCCTCGACATCAATTATCGTCAATATTTCATCTTTATGTTCTTCAAGCTCTGGAAACATTTTTTTAAGATAATCGACATGCCAAATTGCAACATCTTTCAGATCTACATCCCAATCAAATTTTCTTACAAAACCCAGAGACCTTCTCAAAACAATTCTTATGAAATGTCCAGCGCCTACGTTGCTCGGAAGCACACCATCAGAAACGGCAAAAACAACACTTCTCATATGGTCAAGAATAGCATACATTGCTTCCAAAGGTAAAATCTTTTTGTTTAACTCATCTACTGAAATGTTCAACAGACTGGCAATTTTCTTCCTTTCTGTTTTTATGTCAACTTCATTTAGATCCAAATTACCGCAAATTTTTGAATATCGTAAAAACAAGTCCTTATCGTATTCAATTCCAATAGCTTTTTTGAACTTTTCATTGACATTACCAAAAGTAACATCATAGCTAGTTGGGGTTCCATTTGAAAACCATGCTAATCTTTCTAACCCCCACCCAACATCTATTACTTTCATAGGCAATTTAATAAGCTTACCATTCCATCCAAATTCCATAAAACCAGAATTAACCATTTCAAGCCCAAGAGAATAAGTTTCAAGATAAGGACCCAATGCAGAAAAATCAGGCATAGTCCAAAGCTCTTCAACATAAATTAAATTTTCTTTTGGAATTCCCATTACTTTCGTGAAAAATTCAAAGTTAAGATCAATAGTCCTGTCTTTCCAGTAACCTTCTCTTGGATAATTAAAAGAGTGCTGCCCAGGCATAATGAACGTAGTATAGTGTCTTCCGGTCACACCAACATTCCTAATGTCATTAAACCTCATACAAACTTGTGGAACAATAAGAGGATTTGCTGGATAATCAAAAGTCATTATACCATTATCAAATCTTTGGAAATCAACAATAGATGCTATATTGAAAAAAATATCGTCCCGCCATTTTGCGACTACAGGATATCTAGGTATTAAAGTATGGCCATTATCAACAAAAAACTTTTCAAATGCTTTCCACATTTCAATGTAGTCGAATTTCTTTTTTGTTATAGGCTTTCCAACGAATTCATATTTCTCACCACAGTTCGGGTTTGGACAATGTTGTCTGTTTTCGTCTAATGTCCAAAAACCAGTACCACATTTTGAGCAAATTTTTCTTTTAAAACCTTCTCTTTCGAAGAGCTCAACTTTCCAATATTTCTCTGGATTTTTTTGGAAAATTCTCAGTATTTCTTGCTTATTTGGCATAATTTATTTATCTTTAGGTAATTTTTTAAGTCTAAGAAAATTTAAATTCCCAATATTGAATAAACAAAAGAATCTATTCCTAGAAAGAAAAGTAAACTTGGAATTAACAGAACGCCCATACAATCGCTTCTTTTGACACCAAGTTTAGCCGATAAAATTCCTATCGAGCAACCAACCAAACTTATAAAAACACCCCAAGGTCCAGAGAAAACAAAAATGAGGGTTAATAAATAAATTATGCCGAAAACATTTAACAAAGTATAATTTATTCTCGAAATCTTCTCTGAAATTTTTTCACCAAATTTTATAACAAGAAATGAAGAAACACTGATTGAAATTAAAATCGATCCTAAAAACACACCTATTGTACCTATATCTATTTCTTTGAGAATTCTTTGGATAGCCACAGATGCACCAGACCTTGGATTTCCAAACAAATATATTGAAAAAATAGAAAATATTTCATTCGAAATATCAATTCCGCTTAAAGTAGCTAAAAACATTCTTGGGGATCTTAAACCGCCTAAAAATTGTGAAAGGATAGCAGCTTGACTGACTCCTATTGCAGGAAGGAACCCAACCAAAATACCAAATAAAGAGCCGAATATCGACGCTCTTACAATTTCATCGTTTTTTAATTTAATTTTTTGGTTTTTCTTCTGTTTTGGTATTTTAGTCTTTTCTCTCAAACTTATAAACAGTGTTGATAAACCAAACATTCCAGATAAAATAGGAAACAACACAACGTTTTGATTGACAAAAGGGAAGTTTATAGCAAAAATTCCAAAAACTCCAGAAAGAACAATTATGAACAACGAAAGAAAAATTTTCTTTATTTTCTTTTCAATTCCTGACATGAATGCAATAGTTAAAATTATTAAAACATATACATAAGGTCTTGACAACACATAGATTTGTTGGAAATATTCAAAAAAGAAAAAAATTATGAAGAGTGTGAATATTGTTGAAAGAATACCTCCAAATATCATTATCTTAACAGCTTCGAATCCTCTACCGTCTATGAGCATTTTATGGCCCGGTAAAACCGAAAGCGAGGTATCTTCACTTGGTGCCCCTAAGTATATAGAGGGTATATAACTTGTAATTATTTGGGATACAGCAATTGAAACGATTAAAATCGATATGTTAATAGGTGATAAAACAAACGAAAAAGACAATAGCAAAGGAATTATGTTGTTTATATGAGAACCTGGAAGAACACCTAAACCGACGCCAATAAAACTTCCTAAAACAGAGAGGATTAACTTGTCAATCATTTTCAAACCTTATGTCTTCAAACTTTCTCGGAATTATTTGTAGATTTCCTTTATATTCACTGACTGTTCCGAAAACTTCAATCCACCTACCAACATAGAAATCATCAAGCGATACATCGTTGCTCCTTAATTCTTTTATTAGGTTAGAAAAAAGCGGAACAAAAACTTCTGATTTGTTATCAGATAGAACAATTAACAAATAATCTGGGTTTTTCTTACTTCTGTAGGTTTTCTGAATATAACCACTTGTTGATATACGTCTTCCTTCAAGGCTATATGTTATTTCATGAATTTCAACATATCTTGGCTTATAGTTTGTTGAAAAATACGCTAAAACAAAAATTCCTAAAATCGAAAACAATAAGCAGAAAACCTTTATTGTTTGATCTTCGTTCACAAAAAATTTTAAAGATTTATTTTATTTATCATTATTAGGTTTTTATCTTGCAATGTCCTATCTGTGGAGCAGAACCCGAGAAACTAATAAAAGTAGAATTAGAAGGAGCTCTCATAGAAGTTTGTGAGCTTTGTGCCAAAAAATATGGAGGAAAAATCATAAAAGAAGAAAAAGTAAAAAGACCTGCAAAGCATTTTGACATCGAAGAAATGGAACTATTACCGAATTATAATGAATTAATTAAACAAAGAAGAGAAAAACTCGGCCTAACAAGAAAACAGCTTGCAGAAAGAATAAAAGAAAAAGAATCTGTTATAAAGAGAATCGAAGAAGGTAAAATGACATTGGATGAAAAATTAGCAGAAAAATTAAAGATGTTCTTGAATATAGAGCTTTTCTATAGACCAGAAGAGAGAAAAGTTAAAAAGAAAACAAAAAAAGCAATTTTAACTATTGGTGACATTGCTGTAATAAAGTGAAAATTCATGCCTTTGAAAACTTGAACTTTACAATTTCTCCTTCAAATTCAAACTCTCCTTCAAATTCCCCTTTTAATTCACCAAAATTAATTTTTTTTGCCCCAACGTGTTTTTTAATCTCAGTTTTGAATTTAGATAATTTTTTTTCAAAATTACTTTTGATCGTAAGCACAATTACATCTTTTATGTTAAATTTATTTTTCTTTCTTTCTTCCTGAATTCTTCTTATAAGTTCTCTGACCAATGCTTCATCTTTTAGTTCTTCACTCAATTCTTTCTTAATGGATACAAATCCATTTTCAAATTCTTTACCATCAAATTCTTTACCATCTTTTTTTCCAAATTCAACTCGTTTACTATTTACCATTTTTTTGATAATTTCTCCTAAAACATCAACACATTTTTTTACATCTTTTTCTCCATCAACATATACACACTCAATTGGCCATCTTAATTTTATTTTATTTTTTTGTCTCAAATCCAACGTGGTTTCCACTATTTTTTTTGCTAGGATCATAAGTTCTTCCATTTCTTTATCAATGAACTTTTTATCTTGAACAGGCCATTTTGCTTCAAACACAGAATTGTGATTCTTTTCGTCTTTTTCATAAATTTTCAAACTTTGATAGATTTTCTCAGACAAGAAAGGTGTTATCGGAGCTAATAACTTAGTCAAATTTAGCAAACAATAAAACAAAGTTGACTTAGCTGAATTTTCCTCGATCCTATCTCTAATCAATTTTATATAAGTTCTACTTAGGTCTTCTACAACAAAATCCAGTATTTTCCTACCAGCTTTATGAAACTCAAAATTCTCCATGTATTCAGAAATCTCTTCAATTAACGAGTTAAGTCTAGACAAAATCCACCTATCCTCTGTTTTAAGACCTTTCAAGCTTGGTTTAAAATCATCTTCAACAAATATATCGAAAAATAAGAAGGTATTCCAAAAAATATTCAGGAACTTTCTAACTTCTTTTATAGCTTCATCACTAAAAGATTGAACTTCCCAAGGAGCTTTCCCCCAGCAATAATATAATCTGATTATATCTGCACCATATTTTTCGATTCCTTCATCAGCCCATATAACGTTTCCTTTACTCTTGCTCATTTTCTCTCCTTTTTCATCTACGACCCAACCCATCATACTAACGGCTTTATAAGGAGAAGTGCCAAAAACACCAACTCCACAAAACATCAACGAATAAAACCATCCTCTTATCTGGTCTTGTGATTCACAAATCATATCAACTGGCCATAGCTTTTCAAACAAGTTTTTATTTTTAAATGGATATCCTAAAGACGCCCAAGGAGCGATTCCACTATCAAACCATACATCCAAAACATCAGGAATTCTTTTCATTTCGCCTCCACATTTTTCACACCTTATCTTGATTTTGTCAACAACGTGTTTGTGCAAATCAATACCTTCTTTTGTTTCAGAGACGCTTAACTTTTTCAATTCATCTAAGCTTCCAACAACTTTCACTTCTCCACATTTTTCACACCTCCAAACAGGCAGTGGGATCCCCCAATATCTTTGTCTAGATATACACCAATCAGTTGCGTTCTCAACCCATTTCTTAAACCTTTCTCTACCGAATTCAGGAAGCCACTTGACTTTTTCATTTTCTTCCAGCATTTTTTTCTTTATCGGTTCAATCGAAAGGAACCATTGTTTACTTAATCTAAAAATTAATGGTGTTTTACATCTCCAACACAAAGGATAAGAGTGAACTATACTTCCATTATACAAAAGATACCCATTCTTTTCAAGTTCTTCAACTATTAACGAGTTTGCCTCCTTCACAAGAATTCCTTCGAATTTACCTGCGTCTTTTGTGAACTTACCCTCTTCATTAACTGGAGAAACAATAGGCAACTCATAGTATCTTCCTATATAATAGTCCTCTGGCCCATGTCCTGGAGCTGTATGAACCGACCCAGAACCTTCTTCCACATTAACGAATTCAACGACCTCTTCTTCCATCTTTTCTTCGCCTTTTGAAACTGTTTTTGTATAAGCCCTGGACTTTAAAACTGGAATAGAAAGAACTATTCTGTGGGCTTTACCATTCTTATTCAATTCTTGTTGAATGGGAACATCTAAAACAGGCAAATATTTAGTTCCTTCTAAGTTTTTTCCTTTAATTTTTTCTAAGATTTGATAATCCTCTATTTTACAAAGCTCTTTCAAAACAACTTCAACTCTTTTTTCTGCTATAATCAAAATTTCGTCATTCACTTTAACTTTTGCGTAAAATTCGTCAGGATGTACAGCTATCGCAACATTCCCAACTAACGTCCATGGCGTTGTCGTAAAAACAACAATATATTCCTTTTCTTTTCCTTCTATTGGAAACTTTATGTAGATATACGGGTCTTTGACATTAGCATAACTATCAGTCACTTCGTAGCCAGCTAAAGCCGTTTCACATCTAGGACACCAAAAAGTTGGTTTTTCCCCTTCATATAGCATGTTTTTTTCTGCAAATTTCTTAATCGCCCACCAAGCAGATTCAATATAATAATTTTCAAGTGTTAAGTAAGGGTTAAAATATCCTCTCCATGCTCCCAATTTTTTGTAAAGATCTAACCAGTACTTTTCGTTTCCTTCGGCATGTTCTCTACATAATTGAATAAATTTCTCCATACCCATTTTTTCAATGTCTTTTTTTGATTTAAGACCCAGTTTTTTCTCAACCATATTTTCGATAGGTAATCCATGACAATCAAACCCTGGTTGGAACCAGGAAGCAAAACCTTGCATTAACTTGAATTTAGACCAAACGTCTTTCATGGTCGTAGTTTTAATATGACCAACATGTGCAATCTGGTTAACATATGGTGGGCCATCAAGCAAGAAAAACTTCTTTTTTGATTCAATTAATCTATTTTCAACAATTTTTCTAGGTAAATTTTTTTCTTCCCAAAACTTTCTAATTTCTTCTTCAATTGATTTTATGTCAAGAATTTTTTTCATAAGACCACCTAAAAATTCTATTCAAATTAAGAAAATTAGTATATCCGGCGACCACTCATAGAAGAAATTTAGAGAGGCAAATTTAAAAAACTATCAGATCGGAAGAGCACACGTCTGAACTCCAGTCAC
>CAYWME010000011.1:0-10896 GCA_964459585.1 uncultured archaeon
TGTTGACCAAAATATATCATTATCGTGTAAGTCAAAAATCCATTTCGATGTTAAATAAGCCTGAACCATGTATCCACCGCAAGCGTGAATTATTCCTTTTGGCCTGCCAGTAGTTCCGCTTGTGTACAAAAGGAACAATATGTCCTCACTATCCATAACTTCAGCCAAACACTCATCGCTCTGCTCCTTTACGAGCTCATGATACCAAATATCTCGCCCCTTATTCCATCTAATTCTATTTCCAGCTCTTTTAACAACTATGACTTTTTCAACTTTTGTGTCCTTAATTCCTTCATCTGCGTTTTTCTTTAAGTTTATCACTTTACCCTTTCTATAGTATCCGTCTGCAGTTATCAAGACTTTTGCTTCAGTTTCTTGTAGTCTTATTTGTAGCGCATGGCTAGAAAACGCAGAAAAAACAACTGCATGTATGGCGCCTATTCTGGCACAGGCCAACATAGCAATTTGAACTTCAGGAATCATTGGAAGATAAATACCAACAACATCACCTTTTTTAACTCCTAGGCTTTTTAAACCATTAGCAAGTTTATTGACAGCTCTGTAAAGCTCGTAGTATGTGAATTTTCTGGGTTTTTCGTTTATAGGTTCTGGAACCCAAATCATCGCAACTTTATTTTTCTTATTTAATTCAAAGTTCCTCTCGAAAATGTTATAAGTAATGTTTAGTTTTCCACCTAGGAACCATCTGAAATATGGAGGATTTTCTTCATAGGCTTTCTCCCATTTTCTAAACCACACAAGCTCGTTTGCGGTTTTTTCCCAGAATTTTATAGGATTTTTATTTGCTGAATATATTTTATTTGAATTTACCCATGCATTAGCCTTTAATTCTTCATTAGGAAATATCAGATTTTCGTCTTGGACCTTCTTCTTTTTTCCTAGGAAAAAAATCATAAAATTTTTTTAGTTTTTGTGAAATTTATAAAAATGCTTTGGAATAAACTTTTAAAGTTTTTATAATTCAATTCAGAAAAATTAATTTATATGGCTATAAAAGTTGCTGTAAATGGTTTGGGTACAATCGGAAAAAGAGTTGCTCATGCTGTAAGATTGCAAAAAGACATGAAATTGAGAGCAATAATTGGTCATAGTCCAAATCCGTTGCTTAAGAATTTATTGTCTCCCCAAGGGCCATTATTTGAGACAGAGCTTTGGGCAACCGACCCAGAGGCTCTTGAAAACATGAAAAAAGCTGGAATGCCTGTAAATGGCACTATAGACGATTTACTGTCTTCTGGAAAAGTTGACGTTGTAATCGATGCAACCCCTGGTGGTGTAGGAAAACTAAACAAACAAAACATATACTCGAAATACAACATTAAAACAATTTTTCAGGGCGGTGAAGAAGCTGATGTCGCAGAAGTTTCTTTTAATGCACTTGCTAATTACGAAGAAGCTTTCGATAAGACTTATGTGAGGGTTCCTAGTTGTAATACAACGGGTTTAATAAGAACTCTTTATACGATAGATTCTCAGGTAGGTGTTGAATATACGTTTGCTGCTCTTGTGAGAAGAGCGGCTGATCCAAAGGAATTCAAAAAAGGTCCGATAAATGCCGTTGAGTTTACTGGTGTACCGTCTCATCACGCACTAGATGTTAAAACGGTTTTGAAAAACATCAACATTTTTACGATGGCTGTTAAAGTCCCGACAACCCTAGCTCATACACATCTAGTTGAAGTAACAACAAAAAGAGAGACTACGAAGGAGGAAATAATAAAATTATTTGAGAACCAAGCAAGAATTTTGCTTTTAGACATGAAAGAGTTCCCAGCAACTTCCACAATAATAGAAAAATTCAGAGATATACTAAGGCCAAGATACGATATATACGAGATAATAGTTCTAAGGGATTCGATATATGTTGAAGGAAACAAAGTAAGATGGATTCATGTTGTTCATCAAGAAGCCGATGTTGTACCAGAAAACATAGACGCAATAAGAGCAATTACAGGAAAGGAAAAAGATAAATGGAAATCCATAGAGAAGACAAACAAAAGCCTAGGAATTTTAAAGTAATTTATAAAAAATAAACTCCTCAATTAGAAATATGAGTGTAGATTTTATTTTAGTATGTTTCTTTGATTAATTTGTCAAGACCCCAAGCGATTAAAATTCCTAGAACAAAACCAACAAGAGTTCCAAAAATCAAAATAACCCACTGGTATAGGCCAATTGGAACTACTTTGAAAAATGTGTTTAACGGAGAATAAATTAATATTATTTGTAGAATTAAAGACGAAATCAGTGAAAGAATTAAGACTTTATTTGATAACCAGTTCTTTAATGAGAATGTTTTTTCATTGTATCTTATGACTGCTATTCTTACAAATTCATACAGAACGAATCCAGTAAACATGGTGGTTCTTGCGATATCCCTACCAAATGGCATTGTTAGCAAAAATGTGGATAAAATTATTATTGACTTATAAGTTCCAATTGTTCCTATTAATACTGCCAATCTCTTATTCATAATTCCTTCTGTTTTCTTTCTTGGTTTTCTTTTCATTACATCTGGTCTTGGAGGATCAACAGAAAGAGCAATGGCTGGCAATCCATCAGTAACTAGATTTATCCATAATATCTGAATAGGATATAGCGTTATGAACGGAAAAAATATCGTAGACAATAACACGGTCAAAACTTCTGCTATATTGCAAGTTAGTAAGTAATCGACAAATTTTCTTATGTTGTCAAAAATTCTTCTACCGCCTTTTATCGCGTTCCTTATGCTTGCGAAATTATCATCTAGTAAAACAATATCGCTAGCCTCTTTTGTAACTTCCGTACCTTTGATTCCCATAGATATACCGACATCAGCCTTTTTCACCGCAAGAGCATCATTTACACCATCACCTGTCATAGCAACAACATGGCCTTTTTTTTGAAGTAATTCTAAAATTCTAAGTTTATGAAAAGGCGAAGTTCTTGCAAATATATTTACACCTCTATTCAGGACATTCAAAAGCTCTTCATTACTCATTTTGTCTATTTGGTTTCCTGTTACAACACCTTCACTTGTCAATCCAATTTCTTTAGCTACAGCTTTTGCTGTTTCTGGATTATCGCCTGTTATCATAATAACTCTGATTCCAGCTGAGTAACAATCCTTAATAGCTTTTTTTACTTCTGGCCTTGGCGGATCAGATAAAATAACAAATCCTAGAAATATCAGATCCTTTTCAAAAGGTTTTTTGTACTCTTTTATAGCTAAAGCCAAAATTCTAAAACCCTGTGATGCAAATTCTCCGTTTTTTTCTAAAAGCTTTTGTTTAATTTGTTTTGTTAAAACCCTTTTTCTTCCCTTTATCAAAATTCTGCTTGATTTTTTTATTATCTCTTCTGGAGCTCCTTTTGAAAAAACTGTTTTTTGATTGTTTATTTTGTATACAACTGTCATCATTTTTCTTTCAGAGGTAAATGGAATTTCTTCAATTCTTTCTGCATACTCTTTTTTAATCTTTTTAGAAGAAAATTCCAATAGAGCTATATCTGTTTCATCACCAATTAATTTTTCTTTACCATTTTTGACTATTTTTTTCGCATCATTACAATAATAACAACACTTTACGATAAAGTTCCTAGCTTCTTTATCATTTTTTTCTGGAGTCCAAATTTCTTTTACCTTCATCTTACCTTCTGTCAAGGTACCTGTTTTGTCTGTACAAACAACATCGACAGTACCGATAGATTCTGTTACTCCTAGTTTCCTTATTAAAGCGTTTCTTTTTGCCATGTCTCTGGCTCCTAGAGAAAGAGAGACAGTTATGACTGCTGGCAATCCTTCTGGAACAGCTGCAACAGCAAGCGATACGGCTATCAAGAAAGAATCAAGAACGCCAAATTTATTAATACCAACCAAAAAAGTGATGATTATAATTAAAACAGTTAACATAACAAGCTTTTTCGTGAATTTTTTCATCTGCTTTTCAAACGGTGTTTTTTCTTCTTTAATTTCTTGCATTTTTGCAGCGATTTTTCCAACTTCTGTTTTCATCCCAGTAGCTATAACTTTAGCAATCGCTTTTCCTGAAAATACAGAACAATTAGAAAATATTTTTTTACCTTTACCTTTTTTAACGGCTCTTGATTCGCCTGTAAGAATTGATTCGTCAATTTCTAAACCTCCTTTTAGGATTTCTGCATCAGCTGGGATAATGTCGCCACTCTCTAAAACAATTATATCACCAGGAACAACTTCCACAGAAGGAACTTCCATTTCCTTTCCGTCTCGAATCACTTTTGCTGAAGGGGTTGCAAGTTTTTTTAGTGCTTCTATAGTTTGCTCAGCTTTGTATTCTTGTAGGAATCCAGCAATTGCTGATACAAAAACTATTACCAAAATCAAAACACTGTCAATAAAACTTTCATTTTTTAGATAGTTAATTCCTAGAGAGATTATAGCAGCAAAAATCAAAAGCAAAATTATCGGAGAAGAGAATTGAGATAGAAAAATTTTATATGGTGAAATTTTTTTCTTTCTAACGATCTCATTTTTACCGTATATTTTCAATCTCTTTTCAGCTTCTTCTTGGCTCAAACCTTTAAACTCCATTGATTATTTATTTGTTTGAGGAACTAATCAAATTAATTATGAAAGAATTTTTCACGCTAGATGATTTTGAGTTTGAAGGCAAAACGGTTGCTGTTAGAATAGATTTAAACTCCAAATTCGACAAAAAGGGCAATTTAAAAGCAAATGAAAGGTTTTATGCCTATTCAAAAACAATCAAAGAGCTTATTGATAAAAACGCAAAAATAATAGTTCTAGCTCATCAATCAAGAAAAGGTGAGAAAGATTTTGTTGGATTAGAAAGACACTCTACTATTTTCTCATCTATACTTAAAAAAAAAGTTAAATTTGTAGATGAATTAATCGGAGAAAAAGCAAAAAAAGAAATCCAGAATTTAAAAGAAGGCGAAGTTTTAATGCTAGATAATGTGAGGTTTTTGGATGATGAAACTTTAAACAAGACAATAGAAGAGCATTCGAACTCATCTCTAGTTAAATTCTTATCTCAGTTTGTAGATTATTATGTTTTAGACGCTTTCTCTGTTTCTCATAGGAGTCATGCCAGTATAGTCGGTTTTGCAACAGTTAAACCTATGATAGCTGGTAGGGTTATGGAAAAAGAGATAAATGAAGTTAAAAAAGTTATGAAACCACTAGGAATAAACGGTTGGATAATCGGAGGTTCAAAAATAGATGATTGTATAAACGTGATAGAGTTTTTATTTAAGGAAAAACCAGAGAGCATAGAAAGAATTTTGACTGGCGGACTCTTAGCCAATCTTTTTCTTATATCAAAAGGATATGAGATAGGTTCTGGAAGTATAGAAGTTCTAAGATCAAAAGGATATCTTGAGCTAGTTGAAAGAGCAAAAAAAATTTTAGATAAATACGAGAAAGAGATTGTTTTACCTGAAGATGTCGCTTTTGAAAAAAATGGTGAAAGAAAGGAAGAAAACATAGATTTAATACCTAGAGACGCTACTGTTTTGGATATAGGCAGTAAAACGATCTCAAAGTACAAAGAGATTATAGATGATTTTAGGACAATTGTTGTAAAAGGCCCTTTGGGATTGTTTGAAAAACCTGGTTTTGAGTTGGGCACTAAAGAAATTCTTGAAAAAGTTTCAGATGCAAATGCTGTCACTTTAATAGGTGGTGGAGACACAGGGATAGCCGTAGAAAAATTCAGAATAGAAAAAACAAAATTCAGCTACATTTCAGTTGGTGGAGGAGCACTTATAACATATCTTTCAGGGAAAAAAATGCCAGGAATAGAAGCTCTAAAAATTTCTTACAACAAATTCAAGAAATAATCTTTACGATATTTTTTTCTTCCAGAACTCTTGCGTTTTCGATTGGTATATCGGCTTCGTCTCCAGACTTAAAAGGGCCATAAGTGACTTCGTCCATACCTATGAACTTTGGCATATCTTGTAAGAACTTTACTCTTACTTTGTTGTTTTCCGAGAGCGAAATCAATACATTCTTTCTCCTTTTTTTAATTAGGTCTTTAATTTTTTCAAAGAATTCTTTTTCTTCTTCTGTCAAATTTTCAATAGAAATGTCAGTTCTAGCAGCCAGTAACGCGAAGTTTATAATTTTTTTCTCTCTTGTGTTAAAAATATCTTCTAACACTCTTTTGATGTTTCTCACTTCATATTCATCTTTCTTATCTTTTATCATCTTTCTTTTTCTTTCTAGGTACTCTTTACTTATTTCAAAAAAGTTCGATGGAATTTTGGATAGCGTGGGTTCTGATTTTTCTTTTCTTTGAACACTCCTTAGAAATTCAAAGGTTATAGTTTCCTCTGCCATGTTTCCATTTTCTAATTGAAAGCACATTCATTTATTTCTTTCTCTTTTTCTTTCTTTTCTTGGAGAGAATTTTGAATGGATAGTTGATAGGATTCTTTATGGTTATCTCATCTTTCGGTTTACAAGTTTTGTCTGGTTCGCATACCCCAAAATCTACATAGAAGTTTGGATTGTCGCAATTCGGTGGTAAGAGATTTCTTTCTTGTCTAAAATGCCACCTGAGTTGGGTTCTTATGAAGTTTGGTCTTAATGGTGGGATATTTTTCATATTCCATTCTTCTAGTTTTTTTTCTATTTCCTCTTTTGACCA
This sequence comes from uncultured archaeon, assembly GCA_964459585.1. Taxonomy (GTDB): domain Archaea; phylum Aenigmatarchaeota; class Aenigmatarchaeia; order CG10238-14; family EX4484-224; genus EX4484-224. The sequence goes on from CAYWME010000011.1 coordinate 6,660, forward strand.
TCCGACATTTCTTAAGAACGTAATCAAAACAAACACACTTCTCTTTCTTCCATCACTCAATCCTTTTAAAATGTTTTTTATACATGGCGGGAAATGTTTCTCCGGAATTTTTTTTATTTTTCTTGTTGTTGTAATCAAAACTTTCTCTTGAATTGGTTCGACTTTTATTTTCTGTTTAGAAGCCCAATCCAAAGCTTCTATTATCAAACTAGTAGCGTCTTTTATTTTATGTTTCTGAACAAGAAACATTTCACTTACTTTTACGTTTTCTGGCTTAGCATTTTCTTTTTCAAATTTTTCAATTTTTTTATAATCAATGGGCACACTAACTAAGAATGTTTTTTCATGTAGGCTATACGGTAATCTAAATAGATGTCGAGAGCCAAAAAGGTCAAATGATACGATTTTAAAGGGATCAAGCTCTCCGTTCACCATTATCTTAGACACATCCTTTCCAATTCTTTCAGCTAGATTAATTGGCGTGTCTAGTTTTAGAATTTCTTCTCTAAGTATGTCTCTTATGTAGTTTTTTATGTATTCAAGAACTTTGTGATATACTTCTGGGTATAAATTGGAAGTTTTCTTAAAATTGACTTTTTCTGGCATAGATTCAAATGGAATGCCTATGTGGAAGCCTCTCCCTCCACTGAATTTTATTGAGAAGTTTTTAACTCCATGGTCTTTCAACGCTTCAACTATTGTTTTTGTCGCAATTTTTGCGATTTCAAAATCATCTACATCTGGGTCAATAATTATGTCCCAGCCAGTTCTTAATTTATCCAATTGTGGTTTGTTCATACCAGCTGTCAGAGACATTGGCTGAGACCACCTTTCAACACTACCATGAAAAGCGACTACACCTTCAGCAACGCTTTGTAAAATGTCAGCAGGAAATTGGATTATGTCTGGTCTTTTTCCATAAGACAAATCTTTATACACACTAACAACTTCTCTGTTTTTTGCTATTTCGAGCAATGTATTTTGCACGTTTTCTCTAGAATACCACAACCAGACTTTTTTAAAATCCATATGTGTTGGATGGTTTTTCATTATAAAAAATTAATTAGGATTAATTTCAAATTTGATTACATGTTATACGTATTACATTAGAGAGTCAGTATAAAGTTTGTAATAATAGCCAAAATAGATGATATGAACAAACTCCAAGAAAAAGACAAGATCATTATTCTACTTCCAGCTTCTGATTTTATTGCAGACAGAGTAGCTAGGCAAGGTGTGTAAAAAGCATAGAAAACTAAGAAAGTCATTGCCTTATTGATTCCTAAGACAGAAACTATGTTTGTTGTACCGTATACCGACGTTAATCCACCTAAAGTTAACTCTTTAGCAAAAAACCCAAACAGCAAACTAATAGTTTCTTTGGTTTCAAAACCCAAAAACCATAAGAAATTTGGTATAAGGTTAAGAGATTTCATTATAAAATAACCAAGTAAATATCCAATGATTATCCATATCGAAATTCTAAGAATGAAAACTTTGGACCTTATCCAACTTCTGTAGCTTGCAGTTTTAATAGAAGGTTTTCTTAAAGGAGGGAGCTCAATTATGAGAGGAGTTTTAGGTTTTCTTGAAAAAATTTTAACAGTTATTATAACTACTAAAATCATCGAAATCGATAGACCAAACAAGAATAGTAAACTGATAGTTACAGGAAAAAAAGATAAAAGATACAGAAAAACAGCGATCCTAGCTGAGCATGGGATGAATGACAATGCCAATAAAACAGCTATTTTGTATTTTCTATCTTTTAATATTCTAGTGGCTGGAACCCCTACAACATTGCAACCAAAACTCATTAATAGCGGGAAAAACGCTCTCCCAGGAAAGGGCATATATCTATCAATCGATGCAGCTATTCTAGCTAAAATTCCAGAATCTTCTAAAATAGAAAACATAAAGAAAAACATGAAAATCATCGGAAAAAACGAAAAAATAGCATCTAAAATATCAACTAAAGGAGTTTCTCCAAAGCTTGATAGGAAAACAGAAATGTATTTTGCAAAATAGTTTGTAAGATAAAAGGTTGGTAAAAACAAAGCAATAAAAGTTAGTGAAACCAAGGCTATGTCTAGAGGGACTGTAAAAAGATATTTGTCTAACCTATATGTTTTGGTTCTACCACTCTTTGTACAACTTTCGACTATCTTATCTATAAATTTGTACATTTCTTCAACTTTCTTTTTACCTTTAGACTTGAACGATAGTTTAACAGGATTATACTCTAAACCTTTTACTATTGCATCTAAAACAGGCTTAACATTTCCTTTTATGGCTACAGTACCGACAATAGGTATTCCTAACATTTTTGACATTTTTTTCATGTTTATTTTCATTCCAATGTTTTTTGCCTCATCCATCATGTTAAGAACTAAAACAATTCTTAATCCTTTTTCCATAACTTGTATCAAGGGATATAAACTTTGATTAAGTTTTGAAGCGTCAGCAACTACTACAATTAAATCTGGCTTAGTATTTAGATATTCTTCAACTATTTTTTCTTCCTCTATGTCGCTTTTTATAGAGTAGGCACCAGGTAAATCCACGATCCTGAATTTAAGGCCTGCATATTTCACGTCACCCCATGCGATATCAACAGTTTTTCCAGGCCAATTTCCAACGTGTTGATTAAAACCAGTAATTTCATTAAATAAAGTACTTTTTCCGACATTCGGTATACCAATCAAAGCTACTCTAATCAACTTCTATCGACCTTGCTAGCTTTTTATCTATTACAAATTTTGCATTATCGATAAGAACCACTAAATATCTTCTATTGAGTAAAACCGTTATTTTCTTACCTTTAATTAAGCCTATTTTCATCAATCTTTCAGATTTGCATTTAATAACCCTGAAACAACCTTCTTTTACTTCATCTAGTCTCATATTTTCACATTAAATCTTCAATGTTATTGTTCAAGGGTATTGCTTTTATTCCAAGATTTTTTTCAACTTCCTTTGCAAATTCTTCTACATATCCATGAACGCAAAAAACTTTTTTTGGACTAATCATTTCAACATATTTCATCAACTGGAAAAAGTCAGCATGATCAGATATAGGAAAGCCAAGTGTTTTCAGATCTCTGAATTCAGACCATCCAGTTAATACGCAAGATTTGATATTCTGGTTTCCACTTCTTCCAATAAAAGAAGGAGGTTTAATCAATATATCGGTTTTTTCTTCTTTAGAAACGAAATTCAACTTAACACCAAACTTCTTATACACTTCTGAGTATCTTCTAACAGTTTCTGTCACTGTCGGAATTAAGCCTTCATTATTCAAAATCTTTATAGCTTCTTGCGCTTTTCCTAAAGGATATGCTCCTATTTCAACTTTATATCCGTTTTTTAGTTGTTCTTTCACCCACTTAACAAATTTCTCAATAGTTTCTTGTTGATCTGGTAATTTAAATCCCGGATATCCGTAAGTGGTCTCTATAACCAAAACATCAGCGCTCTCGATTTTTATCGGTAAAGTCGTTAGATTTGGATTTAATTTTATATCACCAGTATACAAAACAGAAACGTTATCGGTTTCTATGTATATCTGAGCAGACCCTAATATATGTCCAGCACTTATCAATTTAACCGAAAAGTCATCAAACTTAACTTTTTTATTTAACGGTATTGTCTGAGATTCTAAGAATGGAAATGAGATTTTAAGCAGCTCATATGTTTCTTTTGTGCAAAAAGGAGATGTTATTATTTCTCTTGGAGAATGGTCACCATGGGCATGAGAAACAAAAGAATGAAAATCAGAAATTATCGGGTCTAACAAAACTGTGTTTTTCATTAGTTTTAATGCTACTCTGTTTTTCGGAATGATTTTCATGTTAATAATTTGAAAACTTTAGTTTAAAGATATATAGTGAATTTCTTCGGATTTTTGATAGCTTCTTCTATTTTTTCACTAGGTATTTTTAGAATGAATGGCCTTCCTCCGTAAATAGAGTTTGAATTAATAGTTATGACTTTTCCCTTATGTTCCATATAAGGCCCATCTAAAGCTTTGTAAGGCTCATGACTTCTTATCAGAACTTTGACACCCAACGTTTCTAGCACTTCTTTGGTTATATCTGGACCAAATTCTACACCAGCGCCTCTTCTATTGGGTCTTTCACCCAGTTCCTTTACAGGATCACTCCACAAAACATCTTTTTCGATTTCTTTTGTTGGATTTTTTAGATTATCTAAGCTCTTAATTTTGCTAGATATGCCA
>CAYWME010000012.1:0-9943 GCA_964459585.1 uncultured archaeon
ACCCGAGTTTGGAATTCTCTCTAAAATAATAAAAGATGCCGCAAAAAAAGCAATGAGTGGCGAATCTTTAGAAGAGGCATTACTAGAAATTAAAACCAAAATTAAGTCAAAAATCGTCGAGAGAACCATTTTACTGATAGTAGAAGGTTTGAGAAAGGGCGGTGAATTAGCGAACTTGCTTGACAGCACAGCCGAAGATATAAGAAATCTTAAAAACTTAAAAAAAGAAATAAAGGCTCAAGTTGCCATGTATGCTATTTTTATCTTCATGACAATAGGTTTTGCTTCACCACTGCTTTTTGCACTTTCATCATACTTAGTCGAAACGATGGGCCAGATTTCTACTTCTCTTCCAACTCAAACAAACCCTCAATACTCAAACGTTATTGGATTAAGCTTTAAGGTAACACAGATCTCGCCAGAATTCATAAGGTTTTACTCGATTTCTTGTTTATTGATAAGCTCGTTTTTCGGAAGCTTACTTATAGGTTTGTTAAAAGAAGGAACGGAAAAAGCGAGTCTGAAATACCCTCCAATACTCATGGCCTTGAATTTTGCTATATTCTTTATTGTAAAAGCAAATCTTACAAGTTTTATAGGCGTTTTTACTGGAGGCACACCTTCTGTTTTTCTAGGATAGCAGCTTAATAATTAAAAAAACCAAATATTAATAAGTGATGATATGAAGAAAGGACAAGCTGCGATGGAGTATCTAATGACATATGGATGGGCCATATTGATAGTAATAGCGGTAGTTGCAGCATTATATGCAATGGGTGTTTTCAGACTACCAAGCGGTGGACTAGGAAAGTGTAGCCCGTGTTTTGGCTCGGGAGCGGGATTAACATACAAAGACCATAATGCAGACAATCTAGTGTTAGTAGTAGGGCCCTCACAGGTCAAAAACATAAGAGTTATTGATTCCGGTACGAATACTCAGATAGCTGGAGTTGACTCAAATACATATGATCCAGGGGCAACCGTAACTCTAGCTTGTACAACAGCTGGTTGTTTCAGTGGCGACGTTTCAATCATAGTAGAATATCAGGATGCAGAAAGTGGACTTTACCACAACATAACTGCAACGATACATGGCGCGTAAAGCTCTTTCTTTTATTTTATTTTTCTTTAACCATAATCGATATGTTTCCAACTGAATAATCCTTGCTACTTGCTCTCACATAGAAATTGTATGTTGTCCATTGTGTTATTGTTATGTTTTTGTTGACATAAAAAGGTACGATAGCTATCATTTTTGTTGGTATAAGTTGTCCGTTTTCCCTTTCCCATATTATGTGCTTTGTATAGTTTCCTAATTTCAAATAATTTGAGGGTGGTAAAAAGTAAATTTCTTCTAAGTCATTAGCTACCGAATAAATATCTTGTATGTATAAGTAATAGACCAAAATCCATGTATCGTTCGCTTCGTAGACATCGTTGAAAAATGTCACATTGATTATACTTGTCGATATGTGAGTTGAATTCTTTTCTATCAAAACAAAGTATGGCGGTTTTTGATTTAAACATTTTGCAGTTCCGCCTTCACTTAAACTAAAACTTTCATTTAGTCTTTTTCCAGAGCATAAATCAAATATTTCTAAACTCACAACAGAAGGAATTTGTTGTGAAGAAGTACCTCCAGTCACACTACTTGAGCCAGGTGTTCCTTCTCCTCCTTCTGTTTGGTTTGTTATATTTGTTTTAACTTGAAATTGCTCTTGGTTTTGAGTGAAATTCTCTCGTATAGTTTGTTTCTGAGATGTTTCGCTTGTGTTTTCTGTTTTTAGTGGCATAACAATCTGCAAATCTCTTAAATTGTTCTTATTAATGATCAGTACTAATAGGATTGAAGCAAATAGCAAAAAAATAAGTGATTTTTTCATATTATCTTGTCCTCCACATTATAAAATTGGAGATGTGTCAAATTATCAATTGTCGTTTCGTTATCCAATCTAAAATTGTTGGGCATTCCGTTTATTCTATAAGTTGTAACAGATGTTCCGGAAAAATATATATAGTCTATGTTGCTTCTTTCAGCATATGTTGTAAATCCAGCAGAAGCAAGTTTATCTTTATCAACAAAACTTTCAAGACCTATGTAGTTATTGTTGAGGTCTCTGTATTTGCTCTGAACAAAGTATTTCCCTTCTAATCTGTCTAAAAAGCTTGCACCATTAAGACTGGGGTGATAATAAGAGTTGTTTAGATCTTCGTTTAATTGATTTAGGTCCAAGTGTGATTTTAAGTGTGGGCTTCTTTGAATCACAGAAGTGACTCGTCCCAATGTATTGAGTGGATATAATGGGTCTTCGAAGCTTTCTATGTTGATTGTTCTCTCCACAGAGACATTTCGGTTTATAAGGGCTGTGTTTTGCCTATCTGTGAGACTGATTGTTAAATTTAAAATAGCCATTAAATTGAAAGAATCGTATGGTTTTATCTCCAAACTATTTATTGAAATGTTTATAAAAAATCCGTTCTCTCTTGAAACAAACTCTATTTTACTTTTCCAATCGTTCAAAGTCGATCCTTCCATCAGACTTTCTTGCGCCCCATTTAAAGTGCCGTTAAGCATAAGCTCTTCCAAGCTCTTTTTCGAATCACTTAGAGGTATCCCATTTGTGATCACATAACTTATTGATGCTGAAATCGCTCTTTTAGCTGATATATCTAAAGCCTGTTTTGAATCGTGGATTATCGAATCAAAAAAATCTTTTATTGCTTCGACTTTGTTTTTTGTGGCCAATTGTTCAAAAATAAAAGTTCTGCTTGTTTTTTGAAAGAAAAACGTTAATAGTACTAAATAAAAGAACAATATTGCTATTATTGTGAAAGACATGCCTTTTAAGCGCTCCATACTATCACTTTGAACGGAGATGGTCCCCATAACCATCTCAAACCACAAACAGATTTTCTTTCTATCTGTATATCAGTTGCTGATATACCTTCTTCTCCTATTTGTTGTTTTAGTCTTTGTACGGCGTCGTTTATAGCCAAATCTGATGAATTAAATACATTTCCGTATCCAACTAATCCTTTGACTATATAGGTCGATTCAACAGAAGACCAAGGTAGAAAGTAGTTAGTGGATGATAGCCCGCCATATGGTTGAACGTCTCTTAAAGAAATTGTATTAGTTCCATCAATTAAGTATGAACTATCTATAAATACACTCTCTGGGGCTGCTCTTGGAGAGGGTGATTCAAAAACAAGATTTTCGTTTACATAAGTTTCTAGCATGCTACTAAAAGCTTGTGCTATGTGAACGAATGTTTCAAACAGTCTTTTTTTTGTGCTTTGACTTACATTATATAAAAAGTCTTTTGGATTGGTGGCCTCTCCACCAAACAAGTCCTCTTTTGTTATGTCAATGTCGCCGTATTCTAGCTTTGGTTTTTTCAAATCATATGAAACTTCGATATAGCTTGATTGGTTTGGATTGGTTATTGGGTCAGAATATATTTCTGCTTCTCCAACTCCCCAATGAACATCACCATAGGCGTTAGCATAAACAGAAACTATATTTGTGCCTTCCTGTACCCAGTTCGTTATATCTAAATTTAGTGCAATATTTTTCGTAGTAGAAACGTCTCTCACGCAATAATATCCTTTGTCTGTATAATAATAACAGTTGTTTGTTATCCCATCGGAATAGGCTGTTACATTATTGACAAAAATCAGAACATCTGTTGCGTCCAACATCCATAAAGCAGTATCTTCTATGTCTTTTAAGTTTAAGTGTAAATTAACACTATAATTTTCTGCATTTTTTGGAATGTAAAAGGAAAGAATAGACCAAGCTCCAGTCCTTCCTATAACATCGTCAAAATAGTATCTCTTGGTGAATTTCGTTGGACTTTGAGAAACGTTTTGAGAAATTGTGTATGTAACAACGAGTCTCATTCCAGGATGAATATGCGAATGATAGTTTGGTGTTCCTATTGCTAAATATATTTTGTTGTCTCCTGGAGTTATTTCATTTGTTACGTCAACGTATCCGTAAGCGGCTGTTGTAATTTCTGTTCCGTACGATTCTTCTTGCATATAAAGCCAATAAATATCATTTTTCTTCTGTACATCGTTTACTTTGAGTTGTTCAAATTGAGCTTGACTTTGGCTAGTTCCGAAATGAATTGAAACATAAAGTGTAGCATTTAAAATTGTGACATCATTCGGAAGTGTGAACTTTTTTGTGACTTCTAGTTTTCGAGCAGTCCATCCAGATCCTTCTGGATAGAATGGAATTATTTGAGTTGTATTTTTCACAACCTTAGTTACCCAAGCTCTTGCTACATAACCAAATACAGGCTTCCCTACTTGATATCCAGAAACGAATTTTTCATAAGTTGCTATTACTTTTGGTTGTTTGGTTTGATTGCAAGATGAGTATATTGTTGCATTTTCTATTGTAAGGTTTATACATAAATTTCTAGACAAGTTTCCAATTAACTCTTTTGTTATGTTATAAGCTATACTTTCGTTTCCAGATAGATACAAACTTCCTATGAAGCTCAAAGCGCTCATGTTCAAATCACTCACACTTATTTTTCCTTCATTTAAAAGCCTTGAAATGGTAGGTAGATTTCTTATTTCATAGACCTTGAGTTCATCTAAAGAATTAAGCAAATCTTTGGTCAAAAAATTGTAATTCTCTAACGAAACAGAAGTATAAGAATGCTCTATTGACATAGGAATAAGGATTGTGAATAATAGAAGAATTGTTATACCGATCAGTGCATCGAGTGTAAAAATCATCGACTTCATTTTCTCTCCCACAGAATCGTTTCAATTTTCACTAAAGAAGAATTCCATATTCCAATTCTTGTTGTTTTGTAAATATTTGATATCTCTTGACTATCTAGTGAAGTTGGAAATTCGAAAATTGTTTGATTGTTAGAAATATTGATAACTCTATAGTATGGATTCAGCATTCCTAATGCCAAGTTGCTTGCTAAAAAACCTGCACCTAAAGAAACTAGGTAATTGACTTTTGTTTGATTGATTCTGTTATTGCTTGATAAACCTATTTCTATTACGTTAGATCCGTTCCAGTTTTCTGGAACGCCTTCCTTGAACCATATGTTAGATGCTTGACCAAGTTTTGTAGAAACGAAATTAAGTTTATTTGATTCTCCTACATTCTTCAATAAGGCACTCCAATAAAGTGCTAAAACAGACATGACTAAAAGAAAAACTGTTGATGCTATAAAAAAATCGTATGTGAGGGCTTGTGCTTTAGCTGACATAAATTTCACCTTTTTTATTTTCTATCATATTCCAACCGGGTGTAATCTGACCTGAAATGTTTTCAACTTCAGAAATTATTTTGAAGTTGTTTTGTTTCCATGTTATTAGAATTTCATAGCTTTGAACGGTGACATTATAGTCATAAGTTAAGAGTTTAGCTGGCAAGTAAAAGCTTCTTCTATAGCCGTCGCCGCTTTCTTTAGCAAGCTCTATTTCTGTGTAAATTTTGTTGGCTATTTTTTCCGCTTCTGAGTACTCTTTAAGCATTTCCAACTTGTAAGATCTTGAGGAATACACTGTAAGCAGAAAAATAAAAATTATTGAAAGAATTACAACATAGTTCAAGTATTCTATGCTTACTTGGGATTTACTCAACCCCAATCTCAACACCGTCTCTCACGGCTTTTACAAAAATATTGTAGTACCCTTCGTTCGTGGGGAGAGTGCCCGTTATATTGGCAGAAGCTTTATAGTAGATATCGGAAATTCCTGCTGAAGTTTTAACTTTCCATATGATTATGTTATTAACAATCGAAACGTTTTCTAACTTGGGTATGTATAAATCTAAGACTAGTTTCGCTGGTTCGCCCTGAGAATATACCCAATCTATGGATTCTCCAAGTTCATTAAGAGAATTTATAGCTGTTTCAATTTTATTTTGTTCAGAATATACGTATGCAGAATTGTAAGAATAGATGACAAACGGAATTAGTGCAATTAATCCAATAGAAATTATGATTATGTATTCTAAAGCTACTTGGGATTTCATAAATTATTTTTGTTTTTTTCAAATTATGAAAGAATCTTCTTTAATTTTTTTGGGACTTTTTTTGATGCAAAGCCTACTACTTGGGAAAGCTCGAAAATTTCTGAAGAAGCCAGTAAATAGAAACTAAATCCGAAGAGGAAAAATAAGTATTTTATTACATCTAGTGGTGTGCCATATACTTGGAAGATTTCAGACAAAAGTTGAGAAACCAAACCTCCATATGTCAGAAGCGTTCCTTTAATAAAATTAGAAATTATTTTGTTTAACTTTCCCTTTGTAAACCTGACGTTTGAAAGTGCGAGCAAAAGGGTTACTATAAAGCCTGCTATAACACTTGATAAAGATAGCAACACAAATCCTATGTTCATATGTCCACCTCCACTGCTTTATCGCACATTTCTAATAATAAATACATTAGCTTTTCATCTATTTGTTTTTCTATTGATATCATCAAACCAATTAATCCAAGGATCTTAACTTTAGTCACAAGATAATGTACAAATTTAGCAACAACCTCCTTGCTATTATATATTAATAGTGTAGAAAGTGAGTCTAAAAACAAGAATTTTTTTGATGCATCTTTCATCGCTGAGAGAGCTTCTGATATAGCTATTCCCAAATCTGTTAGGTTGGTTGGCGATGGAATGTAAAGACAGTTTCTAGTTATCTCCATCTTTTCTTTCGCTGTTTTTGTTATCATGTCGATGAAAAAAATTCTTTCTGTATCAATTTTGTTCTCTTCTAAGTATTTTTTCAATGATTTAAATGGTCTATTAACAGTAATGTAGATTCCCGAGAATTTCTTTTTTTGAATGGTTGTTCGCAATATCTCTAGGTTTATTGTATGGTAATTCTTTCCACTAACCACAAAAAGCACTACACTATTTGGCTTTATGGAATCTATTTCTTTTTCTAAAGAAGCTTTTGTTTTTATCTTTGGAGCATATTTGAGTTTCTTCATTAAATTCAAATTTAAAATTGGGAAAATTAAAATTTACATTAATGAGCAATAAAAGTCCTGAAAAAATCGAAAGGGTAAAAACCGGGATTCCTGGGTTGGATGAGTTAATCGAAGGCGGTATACCGAGAGGATTTACGGTTCTTGTTTCTGGTGGTCCTGGAACCGGTAAGACAATTCTTTCTCTGCAATTTTTGGTTAGAGGTGCAACAAAGTACGGAGAAAAAGGTGTTTATGTTTCACTAGAAGAATATCCAGAGAATCTTATAAAGTATGTTTCGATAACTTTTAAGTGGCCTCTTAGAGATTTGATAAAAGAAAAGAAACTATCGATGGTCAGATCTGATATTTATGATTTTGAGAAATTCAAAGCAATGATAGAGACGGAAGTGGAAAAGATAAAAGCAGAGAGACTTGTGATTGACCCTATTACAGTCATGAGCTTGTTTTTTGAAAGACCACTAGAAATGAGGAGAAGTTTGCTAGATTTGGATAGATTGTTAAAAAAACTCAATTGCACGACTCTAGTGACTTGTGAAATTCCAGAAGGTTCTGCATCAATTTCCTCTTTTGGAATAGAAGAATTTACATCTGATGGAATAATCGTTCTTTATTTTCTTCCAAAATCTTTCCCAAGAGCTATAAGGGTCAGGAAGATGAGAGCAACAAACATAGACACAAACATTCACCCTTTTGAGATAAAAAGAGATGGAATTGTTGTATATCCTTCCGAGAGGATTTTTGAGGTTTAATCTAAATGGATTTCTACGATATCGCCGTCTTTTAGTTTGTAATCTAAACCTACTCTTCTACCACTAAATTTTGTGTTGTCAAAAATTCTTGCAAACTTAAAATTCTTTACAAATTGGTTACCTAACATTTTTGCAAAGTCTCTAACTGTCGAGTCTCTTGGAAGAGTTAAAGGAATTTTTTCTGGTCTTTTGTTTATTGGTTTGGAGTATACTCTGATTAAATCAAGAGATTCCCAAATTTTTTTCTTGAGCTTGAGTAGTGAATCTTTTCTAAGAACAGATATACTTTCTTTATACTTTCCTTCGTCATCTTTTGACAAGACGAACAAAGGTTTTTCTATTAGTCTTCTTTTTCCGAGCATTGACTCAAAATGTTTTTTTTGTTCTTCTATGTTTTTTGTCGAATCTAACAAAACGATTATTTTGTCGCAATTATTCAAAATTCCGAATGTATAGGGTTCGAAAGTTGATGGAATTTCAACCAATTGAATTTTAACATTTTCAAAATTCATCATTGCGATTTCTGGTTTGGTTGTAGTAAATGGGACTTCGTTAATTTCGACTTCCTTTCCAGTTAAAGCTTTTATCAAAGAGCTTTTCCCAGAATTCGTCAACCCGATTATACATACTTGAGCAGCTCCTTCTTTTTCGACCGTGAGCTCTTTTGACCTAGAACTCTTTCCAACGGCTTTTTTGAATTCTTTTTGTTTTCTTAGTTTTGACAGTCTCTTCTTTAGTTGTGCGAGAAGATTCTCTGTCCCTTTATGTTTAGGCAATAGCCTAATCATTTCTTCCAAAGCAGCTATTTTCTCGTCTATGTTTTTGGCTTTTAGATACTTTTCTTCTGCCTTAAAATATTCTATCGGCGCGTTTATTGGCATATTCTAAATTTTCATTTTCGAATAAAGTTTTTTAAAGAAACCCTTGACATTAACTTTTCTTTGATTGCTTCTTATCTCTTTTCTCCATGCTTCTAAGAAAAAATTTTCCAGGCCATAGAATTCAGCAGCAGTATAAATTTTTTTGCCCAGTTCGTTTGCTAAATCAAAAACATCTTTCATTTTTTGTTTGTAGTTTATATCCCTAAGTATATGATGCTCCAGAATGATTGTTTCTGCTTGTGTTTCTTTTAGAACTTTTTTGATATTTTGTTTGCTTTTTTCGAAAGAGGCTTTAGACATTCTCCAGCCTATGAAAATTGTTGGATATCCGTCTAGTATTAAGAACTTTGGGTTTTTCTCTATAACCCATTCTAAGGCTTTTGGGTCTGCTAAGTTTTGAGCATCACTGCCGAACAAAAATGAGTCTCTTCTTTTTTTCAAATATACCATTATAACAGTTCCTACTTTGCTTTTGATTTCACCATGCCATACCGCTGGTGAAACCTCTATGTTCACACTTTTGATTTTGAAATTCCTACCATCTGCCCATTCTAGTTGCTTTGATAAACTTTTAACTTTTTCTTCGAAAATTTTTCCTCTTTTCTTACCGGATAAGTTTATGTTTTTAGATATGTCTTTTGCTAAAACAACTTTATCTTTGAAACATGCTTTATACATTTCATTATCATCTGGACCAGGATGATGATCGTAATGATAATGACTAACAAAAACCGCATCAGCGTTTTTTTTGCAAACTTCCATTATTTTTTTTCTGCAGATTTCTAAGGCTTCATATTCAGCGCTAGATGGAGGCATTCCATATCTTGTTGGGCCAAGAGCAACTCCAGGATCTATGTAGAAATTCAATTTACCGATAGAAACAAGAGTTGACATGCTTCTAACACCATAAGAATCGTAGGCAATCAAATAAACTTTCATAATAATAAATCTTGAAAATGAAAAAGTTATAGTTAATTGTATGAAGGCTTTGAAAAAGAGTTTTTACAATAGGGATCCGGCTTTAGTGGCTAGAGAGCTTTTGGGAAAACTATTGGTAAGGAGAATTGGTGATAAGGTTGTTTCCGGTATGATTGTTGAGACTGAAGCATATTATGGCGAAAATGACCCAGCTTCCAGAGCCTATAAAGGAAAAAATAAGGTTTCTGAGTTAATGTACGAAGATCCAGGCAGAGCTTTGATATACATGGTTCATGCCAATTGGCTCTTGAACGCGACTTGCTTGCCTAAGGGAGAACCAGCAGCTGTTTTGATAAGGGCTATAGAGCCTGTGCATGGAATTGAAATTATGAAGGCAAATAGAAAAGTTGATAGTATA
>CAYWME010000013.1:0-9463 GCA_964459585.1 uncultured archaeon
CCATTGAGGCATTGTATACAAACAAATCTAAACTTACGTTCTCTGTGAGAGATGTTGAATTGAAGGTTATGTTTATTCTCGGTACAACTAAATTACCAAACTTTACACCTGTTTTTGGATTTTCTTCGGTTGGATAAACTAAATCAACCTTATAAACTAAAACATTTAGTTCAGCATAAGTATCTGTTTGTTTTGTTAGAGCATATTCAGATAAGTTTCCAACTATCTTACTTCTAATTGTTCCGTTAATCAGTGTATTATAGATTACATCTGGTGATGTGTAGTTTATGTAAATTGTTTTACTTCCTTTGTAAGGTATTGTGAAATTGGTTTCACTTAAAGTCAAGTAAGAGCTTATGTTTCCTAAAACCTCTATCACTAGAGGTACGTCTGCGTTTCCTGTATTATTTAAGAGTAATGTACCGAAATATCCAGTTTCATTCTGCATCACTTTCTTGATTATAGACGATGGTGTCTGTATCCATGAAATATTCATAGGAACTGTAACATACAATGGCAAGTATCTGTACTTTCCGTCGTCCCAACTTATCTTAATTGTTCCGTTGTAATTCCCTGTCTCAAAGTTCGGTAGAACGGAAATTGTTACATTAACTTCTTTGGTTTCTCCTATTTTGAGCAAACTTATGTTTTGAGGGTCGAATTCAACTGTGAAGTTTATACAAGCCATTCCAGACACACATTCGAACGTTATGTTGGTAGCATTTATGTTTCCGATCGACCATACCGTTATTGTATAGTTCTCAGTTGTCCCTTCTTTAACTATCGCCGTTATGTTCTTCTCTAAAGTAACGACCATTTCGTTATCTGTAATGTTTACTGTAATGTTCTTAATTGAATAGTTAAACGTTCCATTTAGATTAATCCAACTTACGTTCAAAGTCAAATTATGTATTCCTGCTTTTGTGTATGGTTCCACATAAATGTATGCAGAAATGTTCTTGCTTTCCCATTTGTATATGACATCATAAAACAAAGAATCAGGAACCATCGAGATATTTTCAAAATATTTAGTGATATTGAAAGTAACGTTGAACGCTCTTGATCCGCCTGTGTTGTTCAAAACTAGATAGAATGGAATTGTTTGACCATCTGTGATAGTCACATTATCAGCCAAGAAAATGTCTTTATCCGTAATTATATCTATTTTTGTTGTTTCTGAACCATTGACAAAGTAAACTCTTGTACAACCAACTAAGCTTCGGGTGTCGTTTGCACATATTCTAAGCCTATGAGTTCCAACTTTGTCCTCTGTGTTGTAAATTATTTCGTACCAATCATCAAAAGTGTTATTCATATATTGTATAATGATTGTGTTGTCTGGTTGTGTTACATTTATCCACACTTTATCGACAGCCATGTTATCTGTTACTGTAGCGTTTATCGTTACATTCTCGTAGCCGACTTCGAAAACCATTGGATAGATTGTTATGTTAGAAATTGTTGGTGGTATATCTGTCACATTCAAGATGATAGGAACCGCTCTTTCTGGTGGGTTTCCTAGCGAAGTGTTTCTTATTATTATTTCAATATAATATATGCCTTCAATCACATTTTCTGGTATTGAGTAATTAACAACAATATTTCTAGAGGTTTGTTTTTCTAGGTCAAAAGCTGATGTTTGAGGAGCACCTTCTGGATAAGAATAAACGAACATTGTTCCGTTTCCACTTTGGAGTATGCTAAAGGCTATCTTTACGTTTCCTATATTACTTACATTTATTTTACCTATTGTTCCGCTAGAACTTGGTGGTGTCAAAATAGTTCCAAAATTGTCTGGATATATGATCCATGAAGAGTTTAACTCGATTGTTAAATTCAAGAGAGCTTCTCTGTATCCAGCATTGCTTGTGCTTGCTCTTATTTTTGTCCAATATACTCCTGGAGCTTGACCAGCTGGAATCGTGAGATATATATCCGAAGTAAAGTTTCTCCCAGCCCTCAATAATCCATATGAGCTTGGTACGAATGTTACCTCACACTCTGGACAATCAACAAATAGGTTTCCTCCTATTAGAGACAATTCAACATCTCTTATTTCATCGTTTCCTGAAGATATCACAGTAATATTATCCAAAAGCCCAGATGTATCGTGTTCAACTTCTTTTATAATTTCGCTTTTATCTAGTGATATTTCTGGGTTTGAAGAAACTATTATCTCTGTCGACGAATTTGTCGAATTTATACTTAAGTCTGGATTTCTCCAAGTACCAACAACATACGAATAGATAATACCAGGCGATGTTTTAGGTGGTACTGTAACTTCAAACGTCCAATTACATGTTTCTCCTATTCTCAAATCTCCACATTGTTTCATCGTTTCATTATATGTTAAAGAACCACCAAACTCAGAATGTGTTAAATTAACCAAATATGCTGTCGTTGGCCCTGTGTTGGTGAAGTTTGAATATATGATGAACGTAAATTCATTTGTTTGTGTAATATTATATGCAACTATGGACAACGGTGACTGTAAAACCCTGCCATATACAGTACCGTAAACGGTTAAATTTCCACCGAATGTACTGTTTACATTTCTCTCGGGTGGTTTATCTCTTGCATATACTGTTATTTTGTAAGTACCATCCATAGTTGGTAAATATGTCGTTGAATATGTTGCCCTATACACGCCGTTCTCATAAGTTGGACCGTTTATCATGCTCATCGACTTGATTTCATAGCTCCCGTTTGGTAGTGTGATGTTTGCCCAAACAGCTTCAACTTGATAATTGTCTGTCACCACAGCTGTTATGTTTGTTACATTTAGATTTGCTTCTAGACCTTGATTGGGTTCTATCGTTATGTTAAAGATTTTTGGTGGATATACATCTTTAACCCAGAAAGTTGAAACCGCTTCTTTTATGTTTGCTGAATAAAACATCGTTGAATTATCTGTAATATTACACTTAAATGTTATATTTCCTTTTTGTTCTGGTTTGAATTGATAGCTTGCATATCCGGTAGAGTTTGTGAATAAAGTGCCATTATAAATATAAACATCTGATGGTTCCCACTTATAGTAGAAGTATACTTTATAACCACTTATTCCTCCCGCATAATGATCTTTGACCATACAGACTACATCAAAAATTTCTGGATATGGTTGGATAGATCCTTCTGTTGGATTTATCCAAACAGCATCTGACAAGCTATTTATGAAAATTGTCACATTATCATATCCGTTATCATAATATGACTTTATCGCTACTGCCATTAACTCATGTTCACCTGTAGATTGTTGTGAAATAATGCTTTGTGGTATGGATGTTTCTAGCCCTTGTGCAATTTGTGAAGTTTCGTTGTACCATTTAACTGTGGGTGATAATTCTGTTTCATTTTCACCGTTCTCACTCCAAACGTCGGCCTTTACTGGTATAGAACTAGATTTTGGCCAGTAAGTTCCATTTTCGGGTGAAGTTATGTTTATGTACAAAATTCCTTTGATGGTTATGTAAGTAACATTTGTTGCAGAATCTTCATTACCAGGCTTTGTTGCATTTATGTATATAGGATACTTTCCTGGTTGTGTAATGTCTGCTGGATTATAGTTCAATAAATCACACCATCCCGTCGTGTTCGTCAAACAGCTTCCAATATAACTCGTGACATTGTAGAATGAAACGTTAGCGTTTTCAGCATCTCCTATTTCAGCATCTGTCACGTGAACCGTTATAGTCGTATCATGGGGGTTAAAACTATCGTTTCTATAAATAGAAGTGCGTCGAACCAATATAGAATCTATTTTAAGAGGTCTTGAAATCTTTATCATTGATGTCTTTTCGTTTACGGAAGAATTGTAGAAGAGTGTAGAGTTATGAGTTATGTTGCATTTTATTTTATACCATCCAGCACTTTCGTCTACAGTGTACCAATCAAATTTTGCGTATCCGTCTGTGTCAGTGAAAGACTTTCCTAGGAACGTTTCATTCTTATAAAATCTTACTTCGTAACCCTCTATTGGTACGGACAGATTTGCATCTTCAACACGGCACTTTATCGTTATAGTACTTCCTGCCGCATATTCACTGTTGTTTTTTGGGGTTATAGATGCTATGTTAGTCCAGCCATATATATAGACTTGTGAAGAATTGCTGTTTGAGTCATAATATTGTTGAGTAACATTAACGTAGATTGTTTCGGGGCCCAGCTGATAATCTTTTGGGACATTCCATACTGTGTTTTGTCCAGTAGCTAGCAGAGCCCAAGTAGAATCGTACCATCTTGTAGTTGCTTGAGATACTAAATTACCACATTCGTCTTTGACAGTAGAATTGAAAGTCGTACCAGTTCCTCTGTTTATTATATCACCGTTTTCTGGTTTAATCATTGATACGTTCAGTTGACCATAAACTACTAGACTTGTAGCTGAGGAATTAACTGTTTGATAACAAGAATCTGTTACGCCAGCAATCCAGTATTGATTGCCAACATCTGAGTTACATGTTGGGCTATAGTAAACTGAACAGTTTCCCAACTCTGACTGACATTTCAAAGTATAAGTATAGTCAACTGAATTCTCTGTTATCCAAACAGTACCATTCACGTTCGTTGGATATACACTTAAATCACTATCGTAAATTACAAAGTGTAAATATGCTTTGTCGTCACCTATTCTTCTAACTGAAGCATCGCTATCAAAAACTATAGAAACTGTGACATTATTAACATCTAAAGTAAACTTCTTGGTTTCTGTGCTATCATTAAATCCATATTGATCAACTGTCGTTATTTTATAATAATTTATACCATTAGTTGCGTTCAGGTAGTCTTCGCATGTAAACCTCTCCTCAAATTTAACTTCATAATTTGAATAGTAAGGAATGAGTAATTTAGAGTCTACTAAAGTCCATGTTCGATTGTCGAAGCTCTTCCAAAGACTAACGTTGTTTTGATTTTTGTCACTGTCTGTCAAATAAACTCTAAATATGTACAATTCACCCCAACCACCTATGTCATGGTCCAAAGTTAGCCCAGAAAGTGATGGCTCACTAGCTAAGAAGTATACATGGGTTTTCAAAGTTGAGTTTGGATTCGGATAATCACTATAATATTGTTTCTTAGCAGTCATTTCTATATCATGCCAACCAAATGGTTTTCCACTTGTGTCAAATGTACAATTATAAGTTCCGTTATTTTGATCTTCGATAGGAACACAATTATAGCTTGTAGTCATAAACTTGTCTTTAAATGTTACAGTTGCGCCCGGAATATAATCACATTCATCGTAAACTACTCCTATAAACTGCAGTTTTGTTCCTATAAGGGCAGCGTGTCCATCTGGGTACACAACATCCATTGCTATAAAAGATTTTAGAGTTACGGAGTAATTAGTTGTTTGAGTCGGCTTGAAATAAGCGTCGTTTACTATTTGAGCTTTCCATTTTTGTGAACCGACGTTGTAAGTACAATCTGGTTCAAATGGATAATCAGAATATCCAGTTCCGTTCGATAAAACAATATTTCCATCGTCCCAGTTTTCTCCGTCTTTTGTCACGAAGAACGTAACGTTTGCGTTTGAAACATATTCATCTTGGTCTAAATCATAAACTCTTACCACTAAGGAAGTTGTATCCGTTCCGTTTCTCCATACTGTCGATCCATCACCATTAATTAAGATTAGGTCTACATCGTCTCTTTCTATAGTGAAATTGTGTGGAGGCGTTTCAACCTGGTATAGTCTCGAATCTTCTGCTACGAATTTATACTCCCATGTTCCCTGTTTTGTCTGGAAGAGACCTGGGTCATGAAAAGTAAGTTTAATTTGTGTGTTTATTGGCCCACACAGCTCTGGGTTTGTATCACAACTAGAGGAATTTGCACCTATCCATATAGTAGTACCATATTTCCTTATGTATAGAGTGACAGTCACATTATCTAAATCTTCATCTGTAACGTTCACTCTAAATGTCCAGGTTTCGCCCCAACCACCAACTGTCCCGCCTTGTTCAGAACTAACATTCTCTCCAAATAAGATTGGCTTCGTTTTTATGAAAAACGCGTTTGGAACCAATATACTTCCATTATTATAGTACTGTTTACTCGAAATCATGGAGATGTTGAACCATCTGGCTGGTAAAGTAGAAGAATTTATGTCACACTTATAATCTCCTAAGCCAATGGGTGTTGGTTGACATGTATACTGTGATGTATTTTCATTTGTTAAAATGAACATCACATTTGCATCTGACATAGGTACTGGCTGATCATCATCAACATGACCAACTATTGTTATATTTTCAGGCTTTAGGAACTCAGACCCAGGAGATGGTTGAACAACCAAATTGTTCAAGTCTCCATAAATCGTTAAAGTATAATTTGTTGAAATCGCATCAAAATAACAAGAATCTTGATAAGTTCCACCTCTCCACCATTGTGGGCCAACATTGTGAGATCCAGATGGATCAAAATAAACGTTCAGATAGCCAGAAGAATTAGTTGTGTTTATGGTTCCTGTATCCCAATTAGTTTTATCGAGTGTCACATAGACTATTCCTTGTACACCAGAACCAACGTATTTTCCTTCAATTGTGTCATAAAACCTTAAAATAAGTAAGTCTGTTTGGTATCCACTTCTGTTTGCTGTTGAATCATTACCATAAACATACTCCACAGAAACCAAATCTTTAGTAATTTCTGGTGCATAAACTTCACTTGTATTAAACGCATTACCTTCTGTGCCATCGTCAATTTGCCATTTGAATCTAACTGGTTCTGTTGTGTTTATGTCACTGCAATTAAAGTCTGTGACAGTGACTGTACAGTTACCCCTTCCACCATACCTGATGAAACTTCCTCTGTTTTGCCATTGTCCGTTTGTATACACATAAAGTGTACAGGTTACATTATCTAATTGAATATCGTAAATGTCAACACTAAACGTATAATTTGCTCCCCAACCACCACTTAATGGAGTGACTGTTAGGTTTTCGGCTGTCGATGGAGTATTGTTTAAATAGATCCAATTATCAAACAAAGTTGAATTAGAGTAATAATATTGCTTGCTTGAGTTAACCCTTATTCCCCAATAGCCTCCCCTATGGAAATTTGTATCCCAAGTCGAATTATACAAACCAAAACCTATATCTGTAGCTGGGGATGGCGGAATAGTTCCTAATTCACCAAGCGGCGATTTCTTTTCGTGAGTAACTGTTGCACTTTCTATTGGATGACCACACTCGTCTGTGATTTTTGACGTTACATTAATTATCTCACTAACTAGTATCGAAGAACCTTCTGTTGGATATTCTATTTTATTTTTGAGTTGCCCGTATATTGTTAAGCTTTGGTTTAAACTCCCCGCAAGATCATAACAGGAATCGTTCAAAATGATTTTCCACCATCTTACTCCGGCCTGGAATGAACAATTTGGGTCAAAATCATAATTAAACCATCCAGACGAGTTGGTTTTTAAGAACCTGTAAAAATCGAACGAGTCGTTTCTGGTTATCCATAGAGTGCCGTTAACGTTTGGGTCTGTTATGATTCCCTTCCACAAATCGGAAAACCTTGCAGTAAAATGAACGTAATTGTTACCTTCCCTTCCTATCTCAGATGTATTCGAACTTATGCTTTCGATAATAGCATCGTCTTTGTCTATTGAGAACGACTGTGTTATTTCATCACTATATCCAAAATTATCAGTAGCGCTGAATTTGAAACTTCTAACTCCAACATCTGAATAAGTTCTGTTACACATGAAAGATATATCTGTAAATTTAACTGGCCCGTTTGGATCAACAGATGAACAATTTACTCCTCTTACACATATTTTAGAGCCATAATAAGTCTCTCCTGCAGCAGTATTTATATACAGAGAAACATTAACTATGCTGCTGTTCTCGCCCGTATAATCTTTGTCTTCTACACTAACATAAAATTCCCAGATATCACCCCAATCATAAGTTCCAAACAGTGTAGTTATGTATGGGAATGGCAAACTTAATTCGGGTTCTGATGCAATATAAAATGCATTTTGTTCTATTAGAGTAGACGAACTACTGTAATGGGGTTTAGTAACATTTACACTTATATTCCAATATCCATATTCCCAAGTTGGATCATTATATATAGTTGTATTTAAGAAGGTACAATTATATTCACCGTTTCCATTCACAGGAGTACATTCTTTAACTATGCTCCTTCTCTCAGCGAATATCTTTACGTTTGCGTTCTGAACCAAACCACATTCATCTGTCACATTTACTTTTATCGGTATGTTGTGAATCAGATTTGGTGGATTTTTCAAAAATCTTTTCCCGTTCAAAGGACTGATCACATTGTAAGAAAGCGGTACAGTAGTTATGTTTATGTAGAATTCTGTGCTGTTTTTAGCTTTATAGTATGCATTATCATCTGTAGTTCCAGCTTTCCACTTATGTGGTCCTATCTCAAATGAACAATCTGGATCAAATCCTTCTCTGGTTGTATTTATGAAACCTTTTTGAGTTATCTGAGTTGGTGATTGGTCGATTAAAACATAATTGCTCCCTAAATCGTTGGTTACCCAAATCCTTGCTGAGGGAGGAGATGGAGAAGTAATGTATGCATACTCCCCTTTATCGGTATCAAAAACTCTGACTTTCAAGTGCTGCGAGCCTAAAGTTCTGTTTACAACAGTATTATTTCCTTCAATCAATTCAAATTCGATATCATCTCTTTGTGGTGTGAACGTTCCATTTCCAATTTCATATTTATTTTGTGGGAAATCTGTAGTAGTATTTCCAAATATGTCTTTAACTTCGCTAACGTTGAATTTGAACTTTCTCGGTTTCATAGCTTCCGTTGGACCAAATGGAGGACTTAGTGTTATTATAACAGTTGTGTTTACCCCACTAACAGACGCATTTATTCCTTTTTGTATCCAACCCTCTGGTGAAGCTGTCGTATTTACCCAGAGTCTAACATCTAAAATATCTCCGTCCTCATCTGTAGCGTTTACTATAAATGTCCAGGTTTCACCCCAACCACTATCACCAAGATTGCCCTGATAGTCGTATGTCTTATACTCAAATATAGTGTTTAATATTGGCTTTGTTTCAATCCAGAAACCACTATGCCAAACACTAAATATGTCCGTTGTAGAGCTTGGATTATAGAACTCTTTGCTGGCATTAAATGTAACGTTCCATCCTTTAGCCGTAAAACCAGAGGTATTTAACGTACAATTATAGTATCCGTTTCCTTCGTTTAACACTGGATTACAATAATGGGTTGTCGACGATTGAGATGATGAGAAATTAACTATAGCATCAGAGATTATTATAGAACAATCATCGCTTATGTTGCCTCTCATTATTATATTTTGTCCATCGGGATAATCGCCTCTCAGGTATTTTTCTCCTTTTGGCCTTAGTATATCTAGATCTAAACTCCCATAGATTTTCAAAGTATAGTTTGTTGTGTTTGTGTCTATGTAACAAGAGTCTGTGATTCCTGCTTTCCACCA
>CAYWME010000014.1:0-9298 GCA_964459585.1 uncultured archaeon
AAGTGGCATGAGTTTGTTAAAATCACAGAGGAGTTGGAAAAAACAGTATCTGAGAGTAAAATAAAAAACGGTATTATGTTTGTAAATCTGCTTCACAATACAGCAGCTCTATTGATACAGGAAGATGATCCTTCTATATTCGAGGATACTGAAAAGGTTTTAGAAAAGATAGCGCCATTAAATGAGAAATACGCACACAGTTATGAAGGCAATAAAAACGCAACAGCACATCAAAAAAGTAATTTATTAAAAACGTTCTTTACGATACCTATTGAAAATGGAAAAATTGTGAAAGGGACGTGGCAAGATTTTTGGATAGTCGAACTATTTGAACCTAGAGTTAGAAAAATTTTCATAACGATCATAGGCGTTTAATCAGAAAGCTATCGGAAGTCCAGATAGAATTAACCCAAGTATAATAACAGGTTGGTGAATTAGATATATCACTAAAGAATTTCTGCCCAATGTTTTTATAAAATCTATCAAAAAATGTTTTATTTCAAAAACGTTTATCCTTCTCTTTCCATTTGGATATAATTGATTTCCAAGATATATGCCAATCAGGACTATCCCAAACCATGAGAAAATTGGAAAATAGTCTAGTGAATAAAATGTTGATGGATATATACCAAAAGGTAAAAGAAAATAACTATTAGATTCAATGCCATTTATTAATGGAGTTAAAACAATTATCGAAAAACCTAAAAACAGGTTAAGATATTTAAAGCCTAAAAAGGGATATGCGAGGATTATAGATAACCCTATTAAATGTAATATTCCGAATATTATTGTTCCTTCTTTAAGAAACATGAAAGTGGATACTGTAATAAGCATTCCATATGAAAAAATCTTACTCCCTCTCTTAAGATATTTTAGAAATCTTTTCTTCTTTGGTAATTCTCTAACCCTTGAATAGCTTATAGTAAGTGACATTCCAACCAAAATTAAAAAAAGTATTGGAATCGACAGTCTAAAAATCTTCAAACCAATAGAATCAAAATTAAAGGTCTTTATGTGAAAAAAATTTAAATCAAACATAAAATGAAATGTTATCATCATAATTGTTGCAACGCCCCTTACAAAATCCAACTCCCAGTACCTACTCATAGAATAAAATTTATCAAATTAAACGTTAAAATTAAATGTCTTTATTATGAGTTACGAAATTAAGTCTATTCGACCAAGAGAATATCAAAAACACATAGCCGAAAGTTCTTTAAAAGAAAACACGTTGGTCGTTCTTCCAACAGGACTGGGAAAAACCATTATAGCAATAATTGTTGCTATTAAAAGAATTCGAAAATTTCCTATGAGTAAAGTGCTCATGCTAGCCCCTACAAGACCATTGTGTAATCAGCATAGGAATTCTTTCAAAAAATTTACAAACCTCAACGAAAATGAAATTGTATTAATTACGGGAAAAATTCCACCAAGAAAAAGAGAAGAATTGTATAAAGAAGGTAAAGTAATCGTAGCTACTCCGCACTGCGTTAAAAATGATCTAGAAAGAAATTATGTTGATTTTTCTAAGTTTTCACTTTTGGTTGTTGATGAAGCCCACCGAGCCGTAAAGGATTATCCTTATGTGTTTATAGCAAAGGAGTATATGAAAAAATCAATGTATCCGTTAATTCTTGGGTTAACCGCATCACCAGGAGGAAAAATCGAAAAAATAAAAGAAATAAAGAAAAATCTCTTCATCAAGAACGTTGAAATAAGAAGCGAAAAAGATGAGGATGTCATAAGTTATGTCAAAGAAGTAAAGAAAAAATGGATATATGTTGAATTGCCAGATGAAATTAAAAAAATAAAATCTGTTTTAGAACAATGTATAAACGATGATATAGAATGGTTGAAATCCAAAGGGTTTTTGCAAACTTCTAAGCCATCTAAAAAGGGATTGTTAGAGTTGCAAAGAAAAATAATTAAAATGTTGAACGAATGTGAAAGAAAAAACTACTTATTTCAGGTAATAAGAAAAGTTTCAGAAACAATTAAACTATATCATTCATTAGAACTTTTAGAGACACAAGGGATAGAATCGTTATATGATTTTCTGAATAAACTATCAAAAAGCAAAAACAGAACTGATAAATTGTTAATGAGAGACCCAAGAATTTTGTATGTTTTTGAACAAACCAAACATTTAAAAGAACGTGGGTTTGAACACCCCAAAATGAAAAAACTTTTGAAAATAGTTAAAGATATTCTCAATAAAAACCCGAAGGAAAAAATGATAATATTTGCAAATTATAGGAGAACCGTCGAGAAAATTAGAGAAACCCTCGAAAAAAATGGTATTAAAGTTGAAATACTTGTCGGACAAGCAAAAAAAGGTGGAAAAGGACTAACACAGAAACAACAAGTAAGAATTCTAAAAAAATTTGCAGACGGCGAATTCAATGTTCTTATAGCAACTAGCATAGGTGAAGAGGGTCTAGATATAATTGACGTTAATACAGCAATTTTCTACGAGGCTGTTCCCTCAGAAATAAGAATGTTACAAAGAAGGGGAAGAGTTGGTAGAGTCTCTAAAGGTAGAATTATAATTTTGTTGACGAAAAAAACTATGGATGAAGCTTATTATTGGGCTGCTTTTCATCGAGAAAGAAAAATGAAGTCGGTTTTATACCAAATGATGAAAAAGAAAAAATCAACAAAGACCAAAACTTTAATAGATTGGTTAAAAAGATGATAGAACAAAAACTCTTGCCTACAAAAAAAATTAGAATCATAGCTGATTATAGAGAAAGAAAGATAATAGAACTTCTCGAAAAGAAAAATGTTGAAATTGTTAAAATTAATTTGCCTGTTGGTGATTTTGTTTGTGGTGATGGATCAATTGGAATTGAGAGAAAATCCCATAGTGATTTGGTTTCATCAATAATTGACGGCAGAGTTTTCAGACAAGTAGATGAGCTCTTAAAAAATTATTCGAAAGTTATCTTGATTATTGAGGGTTTTTCTGAAAGAAAAATAAACGAAAATGCATTAATGGCTGCTATTGCTTTTCTTTCATTGAAGAATATATCACTTATTTTTACAAGAAATGAAAAAGAAACAGCAAATATGATATATTGGATAGCAAAGAAAATCCAAAACGAAAACTCAAAAACTTCTGGATTCAAAGTTGTTAAAAAGAAAAAAAATCTTAAAGAACTCCAAGAACAAATTGTTTCATCGCTACCAAAAGTTAGAGGAGTATTAGCAAAAAGATTGCTAAAACATTTCGGGAGTGTTGAAAATGTTTTCAAGGCTAGTGAACATCAACTAAAAAAAGTAAAAGGAATTGGAGAAAAACTTGCAAAAGAAATCAAAAAAGTAATCACAGCCAAGTATGAAAAATGATTTAATAATTGTAGGTATTGATGTAGGAACTACAACGGCTGTAGCGATTATAGATACAAAGGGAAATTTAATAGAATTGAAAAGTAAAAGGAATTTCAAGAAAAATGAGATATTAAGATTTGTTTCTAGTCATGGAAAGTGTATTGTGATAGGCACAGATGTAAATCCAGCTCCAAAAATCATAGAAAGTATATCAAGAAATCTTGGTTGCTATTTATTTGTGCCTAGAAAATCTATGAAAAAGTATGAAAAATCAAAACTTACAAGAAATTTTAAGAAAAAAATTTCAAATGTACATGAGTTAGATGCTCTCGCAGCAGCCATTAAAGCTTACAAGAAATTTAGAAAGTTTTTCACTAAGATTTTTTCAAATCTAAAAAGAATTGGAATGGAAGAATATTACAATCAGGTTGCCCAAAAAATGATACAGAAAAAAGCTGGTAGCATAAAACAAGCTTTAGAAATATCTATCGTAGAAAGAAGGATGGGCGAAGCTCTGAAAAAAAGTAATAAGAAGTTTGAAAACGAAATAAAAAAACTTTTAAAAACAATTAAAGAAAAAGATAGCCTGATAAAGAAATTGGAAGGGGAATTGAAATCTATTCATGAACGAAAAAAGAAAGAAGTCAATGCAGAAATTAGGTTATTGAAACTGAGAATCTTACATCTTGAAAAAATTATTGAAAAACTAAAATTGTTTGAAGAGTTGATAGAAAACGGGCTAGAACCTGTCATAGAGGTAGATGATCTTTCTATATCCGAACTTAGAAAAATAGATAAAGAAATTGGATTAAAAAATAAGGTTGTTCTTCTTAAGAGCAATAAGAATCTAACAAACCTGAATGAATTTGGAATAAAATGTGCTATCATAAGGTTTGAATCAGATAAACTAGTAGATTTTCCTCTGATAAAAGAAGAATATATCAAATTTGAAGAAATCCGCGGCATAAAGGCGGTAAGAAGGGAATTAATTGAAAAATTATTAAGCAAGACTTTCAAACATAGATTAGAAGAATGGCTAGAAAATTACAGAAAGAGAAAAATTTAGAAGAGATTTCCAAATTTATTCTCTCATTAACTCTCTTATCATTACCATTATACTTGATTATAATTGCGAATCTAGAATTCAAGCCTTTGCAGGCATCTATAGCGAACATAATCGGATACCTTTTAAGCTCTTCTGGATATAGGGTTTATACCAATCAAAACATAATAAAGATAAAAAGAGGTGTCAATTCTTATGTGATAGACATTTCATGGGATTCTACAGGATGGAAAAGCATGTATTTTTTGTTTTCTCTTTTGTTGGCAACTCCTTCAGTGGACCTTACAAAAAAACTTAGGTTTATGTCAATAGGAATCGCCTCAATATTCGTTTTCAATCTACTCAGAATATACATATCCTCAATTGTACTGATAAATTATGGGAGTGGGGTCTTTGATTTTGTTCATGACCTTCTATGGGCTCAAGGAATGATAATCTTCACTCTAGCGATATGGTTTTTATGGTTGAGAACAAATACATATAAATATAGTGGTTCCCATGCCAGAGCAAAAAGAAAACGTGGAAGATAGATTCAAGATGACTATTCTCCAGATAGAAAAGAGGATTTTGGATATAGAGACTCTTATTTCTACGATAAAGAAAAAAATTGAAGAAATTGATTTGAAAAAAATTGAAGAATTCGTAAAAAAAGCTGAAGATCTGGAAGACTTAGTTATGGTCGAACAGGCTGGTGTATGGGAATTAAAAAAACTTTTGGAAAAGACCGAGAAAGAGAAAATAGAGCTGCCCAAAAATATTCTGAGAAGAGTAGAAAAAATCGAAGAAGATTTCACAGAGCTTAAAAAAGTCTTGAAAAACATCAATAGAAAAGTTGAAAAATTAGAAAGATTGAAGGATATCGTGCCTTCAAATCTTCCTGAAAAATTAGAAAAAATAAAAGACACTCTAGAGGAATTCTCAGATTTAAAAAGAACTGTCAGAGAAATGAAAAGAAAGCTTAGTAAACTTCCGCAGGCTCTTCCACTTAGATTGGAAAAAGTAGAACAGAAAGTCAAAGAGTTCACAGAATCTGGTATACCAACTGAACCAGAGTTTAGAATGATGCGAACAAAGCTAGGCGAGTTAGATGAAAAGGTCTCGTTTTTGAAATCGAAAACTTATTCGATAGAATCTGACACAAAAGATTTGATAAACAGAGTCAATGGTTTGGAAAGAATATCAGAAGATCTTATAAAAGAATTTAGAAATATATCGGAAGAATTGAACGAAATTTCCTCAATAAAGATTGCAACAGACGTAATTAACGACCTTCAGTTTAGAGTTCAATCAATCGAAACTCTTTTAAAAGAGTTGAAAATACATAAGAGCTTGATAGATAGATTAGCTGATATAGAAGAAATGGTTGTTAAGAAAGATGAGATTGAAAACATAAAAGAAGAGTTAAGAAAGTTTGCTAAAATAGAACCACAAAAAGAAGCAATTATAGCAACTAAAAGAGTTAACGAAATAATGAAGAGAATTGGGTTTTTGGAAAGTAGGTTAATTTCACTCGAGAATTTGATTTCTCAGTTGAAAGGCACAGAACCTGTTGTTTTGGAATGAAATTTATAACTTTCAAATATTAATATTCTTTTCATGACATCAGCTGGATACATCTTGATAATAGCAGAAAAACCAAGTGCTATGAGAAAAATAGCTCAATCTCTAGCTGATAAAGGCACTCTCGAAAAGAAAAACATTGGAGATGTTAACTATTACAAATTTGAAAGAAATGGAAAAAGACACATAATTGTATCAGCAGTAGGACATCTCTTTAATCTAGATGTTAAAAACAAAGAAAAGGGATGGATATATCCAGTTTTTGAAGCTGAATGGAAACCAAGTTTTTCTGTTAGAAAAAAATCTCTTTTTTCGAGAAAATATTTTGAAGTTATAAAGAAACTTGCTGAAAACGCTAGAGAAGTAATCATAGCAACAGATTACGATACAGAAGGTAGCGTAATAGGCTTTAATATTCTGAGATTTTTATTGAAAAGAAAAGATGCAAAAAGAATGAAATTTTCAACCCTAACCAAAGATGAACTTATAAACTCTTATGAAAACTTATTAAGCTTGAACAAAGGTCAAATAGAGGCTGGTTTAACAAGACACTATCTTGATTGGCTTTGGGGAATTAACTTAACGAGAGCTTTAACAATTGCTATAAAAAATAGTAAAAAGAAGGGTTTTGCCATACTTTCTACAGGAAGAGTTCAAGGTCCTACGTTAGCTCTTCTAGCTAAAAGAGAAGAGGAAATAAAAAAGTTTAAACCAAAGCCATACTGGGAAATACACGCAAAAATAAAAATAAAAGGAAAAACGTATTTAGCAAGTTTCCATAAAGAAAGAGTTTGGAATGAAGAAGAAGCAAAAAAAATAGTCAAAAACTCATCAACTAAAACTGGAAAAATCAAAGAAGTAAAAAAGAGAAAATATAAGCAAAAACCGCCTGTTCCGTTTAATACGACCGATCTGCAAACAGAAGCATATTCTCAGTTCAAATTCTCACCAGCTCAAACAATGAGAATAGCTGAAAACCTTTATCAAGCTGGATATATAAGCTATCCAAGAAGCTCTTCACAGAAGCTTCCACCAAGCATAGGATACGAGAAGATAATTTCTGCATTATCAAAATTCTCAAAGTATGCTGAGTTTTGTAAAATTCTTCTGTCAAAGAAAGAGTTAAAACCTAATGAAGGAAAAAAAGATGATCCTGCACATCCAGCCGTGTATGCCACACAAGAAGTTCCTGATTTGAATAAGCTTTCTGCAAGAGAAAAGAAAATTTATGATCTGGTTGCGAGAAGAACGTTAGCTACTTTTGGAGAACCAGCAATAAGAGAGAGCATGAAGGTTTTGATCGATATAAATGGAAATTTGTTTGTATTGACAGGGAAGAAAACTCTGGAAGAGGGATGGACAAAGATTTATAAACCTTATCTGAGAACCGAAGAGCAATTGCTGCCAGAGATAAAAGAGGGTGAGGAAGTTAAAGTGTTAAAAATAGAAATAGTCAGAAAAGAGACACAACCTCCACAGAGATATTCCCAAGGATCCATCATAAAAGAACTTGAAAAAAGAAACCTTGGAACCAAAGCAACAAGGTCAGAAATCTTACAAACACTATATGATAGAAGATACATATCTGGTAAAAGTATAAGGGTTTCTCAAATTGGTGAAAGTGTTGTAAAGATTCTTAAAAAGTTCTCTCCACTTGTTTTAAGCGAAGAGCTCACGAGAAAATTCGAAAAAGAAATGGAGCTAGTATACCAAGGTAAAAAGAAAAGAAAAGAAGTTATAGAGGAAGCTGTCAAGGTCTTAGACAAAATTTTGAAAGAGTTCAAAAAGAATGAGAGAGTTATCGGAAATGCTCTCGTAAAAAGCCTCATAGAAGCAAGAACTTCAGCTAGTATTTTAGGTAAGTGTCCGAAATGTGGAGGAGAGCTTAAAATCATCAGATCTATGAAAACCAAAAAGTTCTTTGTAGGATGTTCGAACTATCCTAAATGTAAAAACATATATCCGTTGCCTCAAAACGCTAGAATAGAAAACACTGGAAAAGTTTGTGAAAAATGTGAAACTCCAATAATAAGAGTTTATAGAAAGGGAAAGAGACCATTTCAGATGTGTTTAGACCCAAATTGTCCTACCAAAAAAGATTGGAATACCAAATAATTTAAAAAATTAAAATAATTTTTATGATAGCATGGAAGAAGAAGTTAAATTGAAAGTTGGTGAGCTTACAGCCAGAGAAGAAGCTGGAAGGGGAATTGCTAGGCTTGATTTCAAAGTCATGCAAAAAATAGGAGTTAAAGATGGAGATATAATTGAAATTCAAGGTAAAAAATCTACTGGCGCAATAGCTGTTAGAGCTTACCCAGCTGATATAGGTTTAGGATTAATAAGAATTGATGGAATAACAAGAAGAAATGCTGGCGCTGCTGTTGGAGAATATGTAAAAGTGAAAAAAGCCGATGTGAAAGACGCTAAAAAAGTTGTTCTTGCACCAGCCGAAGAAGGTGTTGTTGTACACATATCGCCAAATCTTATAAAGCAAAATCTTTTGTTGAGACCCGTCAAAAAAGGTGATTTAATCGTTCCTTCACCTGTAGTCAAAAGATATAGAGAACCTGATTTTCTCAAAGAATTCTTCGGAATAGATTTTGACGAAATATTGTTTACTCCGTTTGGTGAAGAGACTAAGTTTATAGTGGCTAATACAGAACCCTCTGGGATAGTTAGGATAACAGATGAAACAGAACTAAGAATATTGCCTAAGATTCCTGAGAGCATGAAATTAGAGAGAAGAATACCAGCTGTAACTTACGAGGACATAGGCGGTTTGAAACCTGTAATCCAAAAAGTAAGGGAGATGATCGAACTGCCGTTAAGACACCCAGAGATCTTTGAAAGGCTTGGGATTGAGCCACCGAAGGGTGTTTTGTTATACGGGCCACCTGGAACTGGAAAGACTTTGCTAGCTAAGGCTGTTGCTAATGAGAGCGGGGCATATTTTATTTCTATAAGTGGTCCAGAGATTATGAGTAAATGGTATGGAGAAAGTGAAAAAAGACTTAGGGATATATTTGAAGAGGCTGAAAAGAATGCACCCAGTATTATATTTATAGACGAGATAGATGCAATAGCGCCTAAAAGAGAGGAAGTTAGTGGAGAAGTTGAAAGAAGGGTTGTAAGTCAGCTTTTGACTTTGATGGATGGGTTAAAATCTAGGGGGAAAGTCATTGTCATAGCTGCGACAAATAGACCAGATGCGCTCGACCCAGCTTTAAGAAGACCAGGTAGATTTGACAGAGAAATCGAAGTTCCTGTTCCTGACAGAAAAGGTAGGTTGGAGATTTTGAAGATTCACACGAGGAATATGCCTTTGGCTAAGAATGTGGATTT
>CAYWME010000015.1:0-5220 GCA_964459585.1 uncultured archaeon
ACAAAAGGGCCTTTTGGTGGAGCTTGTTTACCAAAAGATTTAGATGCATTGATTAGAAAAACCGAAGAAATGAAAATAGAAAATGTTTTACTAAAGGCTGTGAAAAAAATCAATGAAAAAATGTTGAATAGTGATAAAAGAATACGAAAGATGAGTTAGTGTGAATATAAGAATTAAGAATTGCCTACAAAACTTTAGAACAAAAATAAGTGTTATTGATCTAAAAACTTCTAGAATAATATTTTTTTTATTATATTATAAAAAGAACGTAGTCTAATTTTATCAAATACTATTCTAATCACTCTTTTATCGTATTCATCAAAAAATTTTAGTATTTTAAGTAAAAGTGGGTATAGAACTGAGGAAACTACAACTAATATCATTTTCTTATATAAACCAATATCAAAAAAATTTATGCCATACCAAACAATCATCAAAACAAAACCAGCTAAGATTATTTTCATTATTATACTTTTACTAATAGCTATCCTAAACACAGATCTGCTATAATACAGCGTTATACTGAAGCTCACCAATGATGTAACAAGATACGATATAGCCATCCCAACATAATTCCATAACCATGAAAATAAAAATGCTGTAGAAAAATACATTATTGTTATTAATATGTTAATATTTCTGTATATTCTTGATTCACCTACAGCATAAAGATTTGTTAATAAAATGTTCATTATACTAAACAACAAAACACCCGGTAACAATAAAACAAATAAATCAGATGCTGGTAAATATTCTGGTCTAAAAAATGTTGTTATGATTACTTCATCAAATATCACTATGAATATTGCTACTGGTAATACTATCAACAATCCATACTTTATGCCCATTGTTATCAGTTTGTTGTAAGACTCTTTTTTCTTAATAGAACTCAATCCAGAAACTAAAGGGAATATTGCAGTGGTTATTATATTAAACATAGTAGATAATTGAACAGAAATCATAAAGGCTAGAGAAAAATAACCAGTAGATTCCACATTCCTCATCAAAGATAAAATTATGTACTGTGTACTATTGAATATCATCATGAAAACGTTAGCAAAGAACGCTGGTATTGCTAGTTCATAGAATAAATACTCTGTATCATATCTGGTACCGTCTC
Organism: uncultured archaeon; assembly: GCA_964459585.1. GTDB lineage: Archaea > Aenigmatarchaeota > Aenigmatarchaeia > CG10238-14 > EX4484-224 > EX4484-224. The sequence goes on from CAYWME010000015.1 coordinate 1,121, forward strand.
TTATTATTTTTGATGAGAAATATAACAGGAAAGAAACAAAATACATGACAACTAAACCAGCAATGGGACCAAAGTATCCATAACCAAAATAGATTAAGAAAGCTGAAACGATCAGTTTTGTAATTTGGTTTATTCCATTATTTATCCAAACTTTTCTCATGTTTTGATACCCGTGCCACACTCTAGAGAAAAATAAGGATAGTTGAACAAACAACAAACCCAAAGCTATAAAAACAGTATCTCTAAGGTTAAACTCCAGTTTTTTATTTAAGAGTGGTGTGGATAATACTAACAATCCAGCTAATACTAAAGCTACAGATAATGCTATTTTTAAAGAAAACTTTATTATTGTCGGTATTTTTTTCTCTTGTTTTTTTACTATCAATTCTGGTATAACTTTACTAACAGCCAAACCCAAACCCAAATTAGCTATTGAACCTAAAAAGAACATTAGTTGATATGCGGTTGTTACTTTACCGTATTCACTTGGTAACAAAAGCTTACCGGCTATCACCCAGTACAAAAATGATAAACTGGTAAGAGTAATCCAATTTAACGTTAGGTAAATTGTATTACTAATTGCTTTTTCTACTATTTTCAAGATTATCACTTAAACAATATTTTGCCTATAAACAAAGATATAAGATTGGATATTTTGTTTAAGAAACTATAAAAAAATAGTCCTGTTATATTTCTTTTTTTGCCTCTTACTTCTAAAAGTTTTGTTGTACAATTCTTAGTTTGATTCTGGAAAAACACAAAAAAACTAGTATTTTCAAATGGCCCAAACTTCATAACTAATGTGTCTTTCGAATTCAAATCTAATACAAATGTTTTTGTTCCGTTCCCAATATAAACACCATATATTTTTTGAGGCCCACCATAGTTTTTAATCCTAAGATAAGCGTTCCTTCTCGAGCTATAACATCTGATCGAGATATTTGGTTTTAAATCAAGTATTTCTATTGGAATAGTAACATCAACAACATTCTTGACTCTAACCCTTAGAGAATAATTTCCTATAACGTTGTTTTTTATTCTATTCACTAAAGTTAGTGTTTTTGTATGATTTGGATAAATGAGAACAAAAATTTTATTGGCATCCCAACCTTTCAACAGTTCCCCATTTCTATAACCTTCGGAAACCAATTTGTTGTTTCTAAAAACATAAGAATAGATTGTAAAATTTTTAGGTTCATTAAATGGATTGTAAACTTTTATTTTTGTCTCGAACTTTTCACCATTACCAATTCTTCTAGGATAATTAATGATCGAAACGATTTTTTGACTTTTGGTAGATACTTTAGAGACAGTTTGTTTTTTAGTTTCCTTGTAAACTATTCTTGTTGTTGGACAAAAACTCTCAATTCTTCCAGAAACTAGTATATCGATTATTTCTTCATAAAGTTTATTTCCTTGATCATCACAAACCCTTACAGCAATTGGATATATACCATCATCGTAGTAATCATCACAATTTGGATATATCATAAATGGAATTATAACCATGATTTTTTTACCGTCTAAACTTATGTTTTGCCCATTGTCACATTTTGAAAATTTTTTTATTTTGTTTCCAAGAAAATCAGAAACAACCCGCTTTGATTTTCCATAAACCAATATTTTCAATGGTTTCGAATTATTTTCAATCTCAATTGTTATATAACCTATTTCACCAAAACTCAGTTTTCTTTTATAGTTCAATAACTTAAAAGGTGATTCATAAACGAATACATTTTCACATCTCAACATCCTTTCAATATATAAAGAAGAATTTATGACTTTCCAACATATTGTATAGTTTCCAGCTTTTTCTGGCTTCCATTGACCTGTATTACTGCTCGACCAAAAAACAACCTCCTTAAAAAACGTTTCATTTACTATTACCGTATTGTTCATATTAATGATAAAGTAGTTTACGTTGAACCAATCTGTTGTATTATTGGTTTTTCCTTTTATTTTTATCCTAAATAGATTTATATATTCTTCGTTTTCGAAGAAAGAAAATAAATTAAGGTTAATAGAAACTATTGTGTTTTTATCTCCTGGCGTTGGAAACATATCAACTAGATTTTTACCTCCATCAGGATATCTACCAAAGCTTTCACCATCCGATATACTACTATAGGTTATAGAATCTATAAATCCAGATTCATTGAATAAAGTTATGTTCCCATGGTCGTTTGGAAGCTTGATGTTTAATTCAACTATATTCTTCGAAACATTCCATCTTGAAATAAAATAGGATGAATTATCAACAATCAACAAATATTCTTTTGAACCAAGCAAAACATTTGGTATTGAAAAATTTTTAGAGTTCACTTGAAGCGTGATTGTTAAATTTATTGTTTTGTTTTGTTCGTTAATTAACTCAATCCACTCTCCATATTTGTCGTGAGATATTTTTGGGTTTGGATATATCTCGTTTATAAGTAACGATGTTGATGATTTAACAAACAAGAATAAGAAAAATGTAAAAAACAGAATTTTTTTCATCTATTTTCTTTATAAAAGGTTTAAATAATAAATTTTTACACCAATAATCATGTTGTATGAAATTTAAGATAAGAAAAAATGTTTGGTTATATTCGTATTTATTCGTATTAGTTGTTTCGATTCTTGGTTTTCTATTACTTGGAGTGCAACCAAAACAAAACGGTGTTATAGTTACAGGTGTAAACAATTCTGGGTGTTCTGTTGAGGAAGGAGATATAATAACCGAAATTAGAGGTTCCTTGGTAAGATCTTCGTCGGATTTCTATTCGATAATAAGTAACTATAAAAAAGGCGAATATGTTTCGATGGTTGTTAATAATAAACCTGGTGGTTGCAAGTTGATAGAAGATGGAAATGTTGGAATTTCTGTTAAAGATTTTCCATCTAAAAAAATAAAGATGAGTGTTGATCTTGGTGGTGGAATTGTTACAGTTTTAAAATCAGATAACCCAGAAAAAGATTTTAAAGTAATTAAAAACAGGGTTTTGTTTTTTGGATATCCATCAACAAAAGTAGAGTTAGATGGAGCATTTATTAAAATTATACATCCGGATTATGTGAGTGTTGACGAAATTCTTTTTAGAGGAAAACTGGAAGGAAAAATATTAGAATTTCTAGATGTTAACGATGGTTATACAGAAATAAGAGTTAATAAAAAAATGTATAAGATATACGTAAAAAACAATTCAATTGAAATAAACAATAAAACTGTTTTAATAAATCAGACTTTTTCGATAGATGACATAAACTTTACCTTAGTGAATATTACTCAAACTAATTTAATTCTAGAATCAGTTGTTTTCAGTAATAAAAACATTTTAAGTATTATCGAAGACTTATCACAATTGGTTTATAGACCACAATTCAAAGTTTATGAATTCAGGATCCCAATCACGTTCGACGAGGATGCTAGTAGAAATTTTATAAAAATTGCCAAGACCATGAAAATAGAAATGGTGGAAAAAATTCTTTTATTGAAAGGTAGAATAGTCTACTATCTTGATGGTAAACCAATAGGAAGTGCTTCAATTCCATACTCTTTGTTACAAACAAACATCTCCTCTATAAACATAATTGGGTTTTCTGATTCTGAAAGAGAGGTGTCTGAAACAAAAAACAAAATAATAGCTTCAGTAAAATACGGTGAATTATCAAACATTGAGAAAATAGAAGATGTTAATATAGAGCCGAAATTTGAAAATGCTATACATTTCTTTTTACTGTGTGTTTTAGCGACTATTCTCTTAAACTCATTATACTTTATAAAGAAGAAAATAACGATATACGAATTTATGATTAAATCATCAACCCCATTCATTCTTTTTGGTATCGTTTTATTATCTCAATTCCTAATGAGATTTGGAATTATAATCGATGTTCCGCTTTTTTTAGGTATTTTGTTTCTAACTTTTCTTTCATTTTCATTCTCTTTTTTCGAAAGAAAACTTCTAATATTCTCCGTGTCAATGATTGTATTTTCACTTTTTCTGTCTTTCTTAATGAGAAATTTCGGTATAATCTCTTTAATCGGTTTTATGTTGGTTTTACTAGAGAGAAATGTTTTAAAGAAATCTTTCTAGATAATTTACCCAAACTATAGAAAA
>CAYWME010000015.1:5230-9197 GCA_964459585.1 uncultured archaeon
ATTAAGTGTTATTCTCCTATAAATCTTGCCGCAATTCACACAAGAAAACGCTTCAAACTTGTCTAAGAACTCTTGTACTGTGTTTTGTTTTCTAGATATCATATCTTTTAATAACATTTGCCTACCCACACCTTTAAACTGTGATTTTTCTATACCAATTACCTCAAAAACCCTTTCGAGAGGTGGTAGGATTTGATTTTCAACATAGTATTGAGAATCTATCTTAAGACCTTTCTCCAACACATATTTTGGATCCTCAGCTCTTTTTGAGATAAGTTCAGGTCCTTTTATTATCACAAAACCTATTCTGTCGCCAACGCCAGGAACCCTTGCATCATTCCTCCTTCTCATTTTCTTAATCAACTCTATATGTGGTTGAATCCCCTTGTAAGTATCTATAGGCTTAGATATTGATTTTGTTATAACTAAATCCTCAATAGGAATTTGATTGTTCTCCAGTTTAACTATGGTTTCTCTCACGTAATTGAAAGCCTTACTAACATTTTGCTCCTTTAGTAAAATCTCCAAAACTCTTTCTAATGTTTTTGAAGTTAGAGAACACCAATCTCTTCTAACGGTTTCTATTCCCTTTGTTATAATTTTTTCTTCAAAACCACCATTTGTTTTTTCAATAATTAAACCGGCGTATCTTTTTTTGGTCAGAATCAAGAGTGTTTTAAAGATTGCTTCTATCTTCATTTTAACATAGTGGCCTATTTTTTGATTTATCTTCTCTTCTAATTCCTTACCTATTAAAAACGATTCTTCTACATCAAGTGTAGGTGTTAGGACCATTACAGAATCGGTATCACCATAAACAACTTTAAATCTTGGGTCTTCCTCGACAATCTTTTTTGTTCGTTGAATCAAAAACCTACCACAACTTGTTATAGCGTTTGCAATATCTAAAACATATAATCTAGCTCTTATATAACCCGTATATCCATAAAACGAATTCGCTAGGTATTTTAAAGCAATTTGTTTTGCATTGAGAATTCTCTTCTTTTCTTTGTTTATTTCTTTCTTCATTTTCTTTTTTATTTCATCTCTATCCTTGAGAAGAACCTCTAAAATCGTTGGGAATATTCCCCTTCTTACTTTTGGTGATACAAACTTTGTTCCAGACGGTGTCGTAATAGTTTCTATGTTTTCGTATTTCTTCTTAATGAGTGTTGTTGGACATATGTTAAATGAAATTATAATTGACGGGTACATTGATTTAAAATCAAGATAGACAACATTTTTGATGTGAAGACCCGTTTTTGGTGTCAAAACCAAAGCTCCTTTAAGACTTTTCGCTATTCTTTCTTCACTTCTTTTTAGAATTTCCTCTTGAGATGGTTTAACCGGCATGACAAAACCTTTTTTGAAGAATTCTCTTAAAACTAAGTGCTCGACCCGTGCTGATTCTCCTTGATCTAGAACATCTTGTAACAATAAACCAGATACTTTCGAAATTTCTATAAACTTATCTAAAAATTGTTTTTCAATAAGCAATCTTAAAGCAAGTATAGCGTCTTTTTCAGCATATTCTAATAATTTTTCAATTTCTTTTTCGGTTCCATTCCAATATTTTCTTATTTCGCTGTGTGCAACATCAACTTTTCCTTCTCCCAATAACTCTAATGAAACATCACCAAGACCGTATCGTTTAAGTCTTAAAAGACCTTTGGAAGATGCCTCTTTAATCAATTCATAAACATCAACTATAACTCTTCCTGTTATTGAATTCCTAAACTTGTTTGTTCCTATTTTCCTTGAAACTGCGCTTTTGTCTTTAGCTCTTCCAATTATTGTTGACACTTTATTCCTTCTCATCCTATCGAGAATATACGGTATATCAAAATTATTTATGTTATAACCAACGATTATATCTGGGTCAAAACCCTTTATGATATCACACAATCCCCTTAACATCTCTTCCTCGTTTTTAAACGACTTTATTTTTCCATTAAAGTTCTTAACTGGTTTTGCAACCAAAACTAGATTGCTTCTTCCTCTAAACTTCGGATAAAAAGAAAGACTTATTATTATGATTTTATCTTTAGTAGAGTCTGGTTGACCTAACTCACTTGCAACCTCGATATCAATACTCAAATACTTAAAGTTTGGTAGATCATCTGAATCTATTGGGATTATTTTTTTAGCCTTAATCTTCAGATCAGTCGATACTGTATTCGTACCTGAGTATTCTCCGATCACTTTATACCATCTTAGACTATGAATGTTTCTATCTATCATGAATCTATATTTGAAAAGTATGTCTGCTTCAAAGATTTTTTCCACAATTTTTTTTCTTTTTAAATCGTCTCTAACCATTGGTGTCTTAGATGGGTCGTTTAAGAACACTTTCAACATCTCAACGGGGTTTTCTTGATAACCTATAGACTCGAACTTTCTCTCCTTCTCAACCTTTACAACAAAGTTTTTATGTTTTTCTTCTAAGAAATTCAAAACATCTTCTTCTTTTCCTTTTTTTGGTAAAACATAAAAATATGGTAGAAAATCGTCAACAAACACTGTAATGGTTTTGTTGTCTCTTGTTTTTCCGTAAATTCTCACTAATGGTTTGTTGTTCAAAACTATATAATCAACATCCAACACGTAAAAAATTGATTCCATGAAAATAATCTTTAAAACAACAATTTTATTGTTTCTCTTGTTTTGAGGTCTATCATCCAAAATATTGGTTTTGATATAAAGTTTCCAATAGATATAATTGTTATTCCTTTATAATTCAAAAAATCTGGATCTTCAGACGGAAAAACAACTATATCCGGAATTTCGTCTAGAAGATAAAAATCGTTTTCATATAATTTTCCGTCAAAAACAGGATTAACGTGTCTTTTTTTCAACAAAATTTGCATTGTTTTTACGGGTTTTTTACCAAACAAAGGAGAATATCTTGATATAAATTTTCCATTAGTTAGTAGAATAATGAATCCATTGAATTGAAGTGTTGTGTCCTCCTCTACTTCATAGTAATTTTTAATCTTCCTTTTTAAATTATCTGGCAATTTACCGAAAACAAAAACGTATGTATCGTCTTTCATATATGATAATAGTTTTTTTGTTTCTGTGTCTCCTAAACTATCAAGACCTTTCGTTGATATAAAAATAATCTTTAAATTTTCATTTAGTTTCTTAATCCCCCTCATTAACGGTATATCTGGAAAGATTATTTTATCTGTAATTATCATATCTTTTTCTCTTCTACATATTACTCCTATTACCTCGTCTTCAACAAGATATTCTATGTCCTTTCTAACCGTGAGTTGTATATACCCACTAAGATCCTCAGCCAATATTCTATTGTTTTTTCTATCAATTTCTCTCACGAAAACTATCAATGAAAATTTTCTACTTTTTGGTGTTATCTTATTAACCGATATGAGATTGACTAGCTCCATCCTCTTTCTTAGTATTGAAAAAAAGAAGTCAAAACGGTTTCTAAAAAATGTTATGACATCGGCTGTGGTAAATTCTTTTCTGATCTTCAACTTTTTTAATATTTTAATATTCTTATTTTTCAATTTCATAAAATCATCAAGAATTTTCTTTGAGATAATAAGCTCATTTTTCTTTTTTGTAAATTCAATTAATTTATCTAAAAGTTCTTCTCTTTCAGTTATAAAATCAACTATTTCATCATCAATTTGAACTCCTTTACTCAAACAAAATTTGATCACGTCTTTTCTATTCACGATTTCTTAATTAGTATTACAGAAGTATAAACATTAACAAAAATTACCATGGAATTGGTTTAGACCAATAGTATGTAATTTTAGATGATTCGATTTTCTTTGAGTATATCTTCCCTTCTTTTTCTAGACTTAATAAGTATTTTTTGATCGTGTTCCAACTAAATTTTCTTTTTTTAAATGTTCCACGTTCTATGCCATATAAATATATTTTTTCAGCAATTTGATTAACAGAAAGAGGATGTTGTGACTGCGAAAGTATATCA
>CAYWME010000016.1:0-3918 GCA_964459585.1 uncultured archaeon
TTTTAGAAAAAACAGGTTTAATGTTCCAGGGGGAGCTTTAGAAAAAACATTCAAAGACGAGGATCCCGTAAAAAGATTCAAAATTTCACCGACTAGTGGAGTAACTTCAAAAGATGTTGACTACTACAAATTAGTTGAGCAAGAGTTTGGTTTCTCTGTCAGGAAAGCAAGAATCGCTGTGATTGGTTGTGGTGGTGCTGGTAACAATGCTGTAACTAGATTGACAGAAATGGGAATTAAGGGAGCTTCAACAATCGCAATAAACACAGACGCAAAACATCTTGCTATTGCAAAAGCCGACAAAAAAATTTTGATAGGAAAAGAATTAACAAAAGGTTTGGGTGCTGGTGGTTTTCCTGAGATCGGAAGAAAAGCGGCTGAAGAATCCAGAAACGAAATCAAAGAAGCAATAGAAGGTGTTGATTTACTATTTGCTATCGCAGGTCTAGGGAAGGGAACTGGTACAGGAAGCATCCCAGTTGTGTGTGAACTTGCAAAATCAATGGGAGCATTAGTAATTGCTGTTGTCACAATGCCTTTCAAAATTGAAGGAGCAAGAGTAGCAAAAGCAGAAGAAGGACTTTCTGCTTTAAGACAACATGCTGATACAGCAATCGTAATCGAAAATGATAGACTTTTGAAGTATGCTGGAAGTTTAGGAATTCAACAAGCTTTTGCTGTCGCAGACGAGCTAATCGCAAGTATGGTCAAAGGAATAACCGAAACAATTACATTACCAAGTTTAGTCAATTTGGATTATGCAGACGTAAGAGCTGTCATGAGGGCTGGTGGTGTTGCATCGATAGGTGTAGGGGAATCTAATAGTTCAGATAGAGCAAGAGATGCAATTACAAAAGCTTTAACAAACCCATTACTAGAAGTAGATTATAGCGGAGCAACAGGAGCTTTGATTCATATTACTGGTGGTCCTGACTTGAAATTAGATGAAATCAATTTAATCGGCGAGACAGTTTCTCAGTATCTAGATCCAAGCGCACAAGTTTTCTGGGGTGCAAGAATTCTACCGGAATTTGAAGGAAAAGTTCAAGTAATAACAATAATCACGGGTGTAAAATCACCGTATATCTTAGGTCCAGTTGTTAGAGAAGAACAACAAGTAGTCAGAGAAGTCAACAAGACACTAGGCATAGATATAATAAGATAAGCCGATCTCTCCTATTTTTTTATTTTTGGAGAGATTAAAAAGGTGGAATCAATGGTCAAAGAAACATTAATAGAAACTGATGACCTTTGGGATCCATTGCTCGATGAGGAAGATGACCTAGGATTCTGAAGGACTTTTCCTTTTTCTTTTATTTTTGAATGATAAAAAGTCAAGAAATTAAATAAGGTATGAAAAAAAACTTTAAGACGATTCTTCTTCTGCAAATTCTGGTGTCATGTGTTTTATTATTACGATGTCTCCGATTGCTTGAACCATTGGATAAGGAACAATCACTCCTCTCTTTCCTGCTAACATTCTATCGAATATGGTTCCTCTGGCAATCTCTACAATCAAAGACCTTAGCTTAAATCTTGACAAGTCAACTTCACAATCTTTTACTTTTCCACAATAAAATCCCTTACTGGTGAAAACGTCTTTGTCTATGAGTTCATCCAATTTTTGAACTGTTATTGGCATTCTTTTCTCACCTAATAAAATATTTCATGTAATAATTAAATTATTTCGGTTTTGCTATTTAAATAATATTTAAATTTCATAAAATCTTATTAGTGCTGGGGTGGCCGAACCTGGTTAAGGCGCTGGCCTGCTAAGCCAGTGGGCTTATGCCCTTGCGGGTTCAAATCCCGCCCCCAGCGCTGTAACATGTGTAATAAAGATGCTTTTATTGTTCGAATTTTGTTGGAAAAATTAAAGTGAGATAATGAAAATAAGGGCAGTAATATTTGACATTGGCGGTGTTCTAATAGAAAGGGTAAATAGGGCTAGAGCTAAAGCTTTTGACAAAGCCACAGGTATAAAAGGATCGTATAAGAAAACCAAAGATCTTAGAAGAAAATTTTCAAAGGGTCAACTTACAACAAAAGAATTTATTGAGCAAGCTTCAAGGAAAATGGGGATCTCTCAAAAGAAATTTTTAGATATATGGAAAAAAACGACAAGGCAAAGAAAAATTCGTAAAAGTGTTCTTCAATTAGCAGAAAAAATTAAAAAGAAAGGATTTATCGTAGGACTAATTTCTAATACAAATCCCATAGATTCGACTATTTTTAAAAAAACACTTTATAATCTTTTCTATCCTAATATTTTTGAATCACATAAGCTAGGATACAGAAAACCCGAAAAAGAAATTTATGAAATTGCTCTGAAAAAACTTAAGGTAAAACCCAGCGAAACTGTTTTTATTGATGATAGAATTAAGAATGTTGTTGGGGCCAGAAAATTGGGAATAAAGGCAATACATTTTGAATCTTACAAAAAATTAATTAAAGATCTAAAAAAATTAGGTATCATAGGAAGACGTTAGAAATGGCTTTTCCGCCTAACGCTAGAGAAGTATATAAGGTGATTTTTCCAAGAGCGCAAGCTAGCAAAAACTTCCAAAAAGGGTATTTTATTGTTCCGAGATAAATTCCCATGATATCGTCAGGCAAAGGAGTAAGAGCAGAAATAAAAACAAAAGCAAAATTCCAGTTTTCATATTTTTTTAGTTTCTTTTTTAATTTCATGTAGTTTTTTTTCTTTTTTAATTTTTTAGATGCACTGTATCCTAGAGCATATCCAGTAGCTTCTCCTAATGCAGCTCCAAAACCGCTTATCACACCAACAGCTATAGGATTCAAAAATACGCCAGCACCTATAGCAACTACAGGCGAAGGAACGGGAACCAAGATCACAGATGATGTCAAGATGGAAGCAACAAACACACCAAAATAAGAGAACTTATTTACTAAAAAAGAAACTATCGACGAGAGTGACATAATTCAATTTTATTTGAGCGATTTAAATTTCTAAACTAAACCAAGAAACATAGCAATTCCTAAAAAAGCAAGTATGATTCCAGCAATCAAATGAAGCTTTTTTATATTTTTGTCTTTCCAAGATGATACATTTTCAACTTTTGTTAATCCAATGAAAACAACAAAAGTTATTAAGATCATCGGCGCTACAAAGACAGCATTATATAACATAAGCCAGGGAATTATTTCAACGAATTCAAGGCTCGAGAGAATCCCACCTGCAATTATGTATGGACCAATGGTGCAAGGTAAAAGAAAAAGAGTGACAAAAACACCAATAAAAAACGCACCTTTCGGTGAAGTAATGGTTGAAATAATTTTTTTAGCCTTAGGTCTCAATGATTTTGGCATTTCAGTTAAAAACCCACCTGGCTTATACTTAAAAAAGTCTTTTATATTTAAAATTCCCAAGAGAATTGCAAAAACCGATAAAAATTTATACAAGACGAGTTTTGTATTTACTAGAGTTTGAATTATTTGGAAGAATTTAACAATTATTAATCCATACAATAAATATCCAATAAAAACGGCAGACACAAACGCCAATCCTGCAAACAAAACGTTTTTTTTGCTTTTTGGATTCTGAGTCAAAATTGTAATTAATACTAGAGTTAGTACAGCCAAAGCACATGGATTGACCGAATCGACAATTGCTAGCGAAATGATTTTTGGAATTGTTAGGTTTTTTTGAATAATTGTCTGAGAAGTTTTTTTGATGTAGAATGCGATTGCATTTTCAAAATATACAAATTTACCAGAGAGAGGAACAGGTATAGGGTCTATTTTTGTATAGTTCAGATTTTGTATAGAGTTTATTAAATTTTCTGATAAAAGAATTTCATTAAGTACTTTTTGATTATAATTTATTTTCAATTCTTTTGAGAAATTTACAGGTGTCCCATTCCATTCCAAAATCCAAAGAGATGTAGTTGAATT
>CAYWME010000016.1:3928-9155 GCA_964459585.1 uncultured archaeon
GGCATAATTCAGCAAGGATGGCGCATAAAACCATAAGTTTTCATCAAAATTCTTTGATCTCTCCATAACTTTGGTTTTCCGGGAAGCGAGTTTATATCAATTTCAGATATACTTTTCTGACCATCTAAAAGAAGACAGTTATTTTGTTCTTTCTCTATCATTGACATTATATTTTGAAGTATTGGTATATCTCCTATGATTTTATTATTTTGATCAAAAATCACAAGGGGAATTCCTAAGCCAGTATTGTATTTTGTATTGTAATCATACATTATTTTTCCATTTTCTTGCATCTGATAAATTTCATATTCGATAATCGTCAAATCAGAATATTTGGATGGTAGACTAACCACTACAGGATCAGTTTTAGCACAATGAGGGCAACCTATACCAGTAAAGTATAAAATACATCTCTCGGCAAGTGAGGATGTTGATAAAAATATTGATGCGATGAGGAAGATTTCCAAAATAAAATATTTTTTCATAATTTTATGAAATTTCGATTCTAATTTAAATGTTTTTCCACTCGATGTGTATACCTGGTTTAGTTGGCAATGATTGAATGGCTTTTTGATGATTGGATTTTTCTGAATCAATTATTTCAACTTCACAATCGAAAATCCTTTCTAAAAATTCTTTAGCTTCTTCAAGTATTGAAAATTGATTTTTTCTTTCTAAAACCTCTTGTTCTAATTCAAATATTTTTTTCTTAAGACGATTTACATAATTTGCAACAGATTTGTCTTTGAGTTTTGCTATCTTAAAAGCGTCTTCAATTTTCAAGTTTTTATTCTTTAGAATTTCTCTATATATCGAAAACTTCCACGAATGAGCTACAAATATACTTATTTTTTTTGGTTTTTGGTTTTTCATTTCGATTATTTCTCTTATATCTGACATCAAATTTTTAAGAAATTCTTCTTTCTGTATGGAAACCTCATCGATTTTTCTTTTTGGGGTCGGCCATTTCGATGTTGCTAAGAACTTTTTGTGTCCAAGTTTTTCCCACAATTCTTCTGAAAAATGAGGAACTAACGGACACATCAGCTTTACTAACACTTCTAAATATTTCTTAATGATTTTTTTATTAGAATTTTCAACTCTCCCAACCCTTTCGATATACCATTTTAAGTCATTTATTGCATAGAACATACATTCTTGTGAAGCGCTTCTAAACATCAAATTTTCATAAAATTCTGTAGACTTTTTAATATGTCTACTTAGCTTAGATACAAGGAATTTATCAATGTTTTGAATTTTCGTCCTTTTTGCATTTTTAATTTTTTCTATTAATTCCCATACAAAAATTAACCTTTTCTTAAAACTTTCAATTCTTTCTATTCTCCAATCTGGGTCCTCTAGTCCTTCTGCCGCAGTAATTATATTAATTCTTACCAAATCAGAACCGAGCTCTCCGACCAAATCTCTTAATGGGATTATGTTTCCCTTGCTCTTACTCATTTTTTCTCCTTCCACGTTCACAAACCCATTTACACCAATTCCTCTTGGCCATTTATCAGGGAAATCTTTCCATATAGCAACGTGATGGAAAATGTAGAAAGTCAAATGATTCTGAACCAAGTCCTTTCCAGAATTTCTAAAATCTACTGGATAAAAATATTCGAACTCTTTTTTCATTTCTTCTATGGTTTTTTTATCAAGATTCGATTTTCTTGATATTTCTTCCAAATTTCCTTTTCCAAGAAAAATATAATCAAAGACGTCGTTTGTTAGTTTTTCTGCCGGTATGTTTTTTTCGTTTATGATTCTAGCTATTGTATAGTATGCCATGTAGATTGTAGAATCGCTTAGAGGTTCTATTATCCATTCTTTATCCCAAGGTAATGGGGTTCCTAGACCAGTTTTTCTAGCGCACGCTTTGTCTTTCAACCAGTCAATCGTGTTCTTAAAGTTTTCTTCAGCTTCTTTTGGGACAATTCTGATGTTTTCTAAGACTTTTCTAGCTAATTTTTTCCAAATTTCGTCTGAATATTTTAAAAACCACTGATTTTCTAAGACTTTTACATGACATTTTGTACCACACCGACAAATTACTTCACCTGTGAGTTCCCACATCTTGTCAGCAATTTTTCTTTCAATAAAATCTTTAATAATTTCTTCCTTAACTTCAGAAACTCTTTTTCCAGAGTATTTTCCACAATTCTCTTTTAAGATTCCTTTGTGGAATTCTTTTTTGTAGACAACACTAGTTGCTTCTTCTAGCTTTTCTTTTTCGACTGAAGATTTTATATCGAGTTTTTCACAAATTTCTATCGCTGGATGTTCTCCAAAACCCTCGACCTTTATGATAGATATAGGCTTCAATCCATCTTCACTTATTCCAAATCTTTCTAAGAGCTCTTTGTTTTCTAAGATTTCTTTTAATCCAATCCAATCATAAGGAGCATGACTAGGTACAGACATCACAATACCTGTTGCGTTTTCAGGATCAACAAACTTAGCTGGGAGAATTGGAATTTCTTTGTTATGTATCGGTTCGATAGCTCTCTTTCCAACGAGTTCCTCACCTTTAATTGCTTTTTCTTCAACAATTTCCTTCAGTTGATCTTTTAATTTCTCGATAGTTTTTCTGCTTAGTATCCATTTTTCTCCATTAACTCTTACCTGAATGTATTCCTCGTTTGGGTTTATCCAGATATTAGTAACTCCATAAACAGTTTCTGGTCTCAGGGTTCCACATGGGAGAAAAACATCTGTGTCTTTTAGCTTAAATTTAACTAGTATGTATTCTATTGGGCCTTCGCCTTCTCCTTTGACTCTGTCGTGATCTCCTGTTGGGCTTTTACAGTGAGGACACCAAACAACAGGATGAGACCCTTGTATGATGTATCCGAGTTCTTTCAGTTTTTCATATTGCCACTCTATAAACCTAGAATATTGTGGATTCATCGAGGTTGTTATGAAGGATCTTCTCCAATCGATGCCGAACCCAGCTCTCTTTAAATCTTCTTTCCATCTTTTCATCCAGAAAAGAGCAACAAACTTTGGATCTTCTTTCATTTTTTCAATTTCTTCATCAGTTGCTCCGAATAGCTTCATTGTTCTTATTTGAACTTCATCACCTTTTCTTAGCCTTTCCACTAAACCTAGAATAGGTTCTCCTGTTGCATGGAAACCTTGTGGGAAAAGCACGTTATAGCCTTGCATTCTTTTGAACCTTGCATAGCTATCTACTCTGAAAGAAGTGAAAATATGGCCAATATGAGGAGCGCCATTAACATAAGGATAAGGAAAAGTTACGAAAAACTTCGGTTTATTTTTTTGGATGTTTGCTTCAAAAATTTTAGAATCTAACCATTTTTTTTGCCACTTTTTTTCTATTTGTTTAAAGTCAATTGTGATATTAACAATTAAGATCACCTGATAGATTATTTTTTATTTAAAGAAATAAAAAAATTAACTGAAAAACTGAATTATTGTGATTTAAATGAATCCGAAAAAAGTTCAAGAAATCTCAATAAGAAGAGGGTTTTTTATACCTACAGCAGAAATTTATGGTGGCTTGGCTGGTTTTTTTGATTATGGTCATTTGGGCACAGTTTTAAAGAGGAAATTGATAAATTACTGGCTTGATTTTTTTGTCAAAAGTGAAGAAAACATCTATGAATTGGATAGTAGCATCATTCTGCCTAGAAAAGTTTTTGAAGCCTCAGGCCATCTAAAAAGTTTTGTTGATCCAATAACTCAATGTAAAAAGTGTAAAACAATTCACAGAGCAGATAACTTAATAGAGGATGTTCTCAGAATTCATGCAGAGGGGTTGAGCGAGAAAGAGCTGACAAAAATTATCGAAGAAAAAAATGTTAAGTGCCCGAAGTGTAAAGGTAAGCTCAGTGAGGTAAGAGTTTTTAATTTGATGTTAAAAACATTTGTTGGTCCTACTTCTGACTTAGAAGCATATCTGAGACCTGAGACCGCTCAAGGGATTTTCATAAATTTCAAGAGGATTGTTGCATCGCTAAACCCAAAATTACCTTTTGGTGTAGCTCAAGTTGGTTTATCATTTAGGAACGAGATTTCTCCACGGAGATTCTTAACGAGGCTTAGATGTTTTCATCAAATGGAAATAGAATATTTCGTTCATCCAGACAAACTAAATGAGTGTGAAAGCTTCGAAAAATTTAAAGACGTTAAGCTAAGAATCCTTACAAGAGAAGCCCAAAAAAGTGGTGATAAGGAAATCGAGATAACAGCCGAAAAAGCCGTCGAGCAGAAGTTAATTCCGAATAAGGCAATGACATATTTTATGGCAAAGGAGATGGTTTTTTACCAAAGTTTGGGCATACCGTTTGAGGCAATAAGGTTTAGGCATATGCTACCAGAAGAGACTCCTCATTACAGTAAAGGAAATTTTGATTTAGAGATCAAGTTTGACTTTGGTTGGAAAGAAGTTGTTGGAAACGCATACAGAACTGACTATGATTTGAAGAACCATATGGAAAAGTCTGGTGAGGATTTGCATTTTGTTTTAGATGATGGTACAAAAGTTATCCCTCATGTTATTGAGCCTTCTTTTGGTGTAGAGAGAACGATATATGCTATGTTACTTTATTGTTTGAGGGAAGATAAAGAAAGGGGTTGGGATTGGTTTGCTTTACCAGCAAAAATTTCACCATATGTAGCTGCTGTTTTTCCATTAGTTAACAAAAACGGTTTGCCAGAAAAGGCAAAAGAAGTTTATAAAAATCTCAAGGAATGTTTTGATGTTTTTTACAATGATAAAGGCAGCATAGGAAAAAGGTATGCTAAAGCAGACGAAATTGGTGTACCGTTTTGTATAACAATCGATCACCAAACCTTACAAGATCATACAGTTACCGTGAGAGACAGAGACACGACAAAGCAAGAAAGGATTAAGATAAAAGATTTGAAGATGTATATTTGGGAAAAAGTTCACAAACGATAAAAAATTAACTATTTAAAAACAGATTGATGAGAACTGCGTGTATAATTGGAAGATTTTCCCCATTTCACAAATCTCATGGGAAAATTATCTCATATTTGCTGAAAAAATATGATGTTGTTAAAGTTTTTCCCGTGAGTTTTTATAAAAATGGGAAACAGGTTTTGACAAGAGATATGCCGTTTTATTATGGTGAAATCGAATCAATGATAAGAAATGTTTTTCCAAACGAAAAAGTTGAAGTCTATAAAACACTTTCTTTTAATTCACCTTATTTAATAAATCCATTATCTTACTCGTTTT
>CAYWME010000017.1:0-8783 GCA_964459585.1 uncultured archaeon
TATCCGGCGACCACTCATAGAAGAAATTTAGAGAGGCAAATTTAAAAAACTATCTTTAGTAGCTTTTAATTTCACAAACACTGACTTTTCAAAGAGTTAATTTTTTTCGATGATAAGAAGTGGATATTTTCTGTACAAAATCTCTTTCAATACACTTTCTGAATTAACAATTACCTTAGCTTTTATACCCTTCCATCTCAATTTTCTCATAAACATTCTAACACTTTTTTTTCTATAAAGGCTATAAATTTTTCCATTGATTATAAAAGTAGCCAACGGAAAAGGATCCGGTATGTTGTCTAGAGAAATTTTTTCATAAAAATTCAGAATTACTTTCTTCTTTCTTAACATATGCAGGGACATTCTAAAATTAATGTATCCATTTTCTACGTACGTCCTTAACTCAGTATTTTTGTTCATTAGAAAAATATACTCAACAGCTATCTCATGATCTTTTGTGCCATATTCTTCTAAGGGATTCATTATTATTTTAATATAACTAGGATTAAACGAAAACCATTTTGGAATTTCTCTGTTTTTTCTTATAAATGTGTCTGGAAATCCTTTATTTTTTAGAATTTCCCATTCAGTTTTATTCATCGCTCTATATGCTTTTATTTCTAAATAATTACTATTATCACTAAGGACTTTTACTTGATACAGGTTGCTTATCAAATCTTTTACTTTCATGATAGTAAAATTTTTAGTTTATCTTTAAAATTTTTACTATTAAGTAGTCAACCGACCAAACAAAAATTAAATGTTACTAACTAAATTTCTTATTATGACAACCAAACTTCCAACCCAACCACCAACTGGAATGAGAGATTTCTTAGCCGAAGATATGATTAAGCGAGAGTATGTGATTTCAAAAGTCAAGAGAGTTTTTGAAAGGTTTGGCTTCGACCCTTGGGAAACCCCGGCTGTCGAAAGATTCGACGTTCTAAAAGGAAAATATGGAGAAGAAGAAAAACTAATATACAAATTTCAAGATTTGGGAGGAAGATGGCTCGCCCTTAGATATGATCTAACTGTGCCTTTAGCAAGGGTTGTTGCTAGGTTTCCAAACTTATCAAAACCTATAAAAAGATACCAGATATCCAGAGTATGGCGTTACGAAAGAAAACAAAGAGGGCGGTACAAAGAATTTTGGCAATGCGATGTTGATATAATAGGTTCTGATTCAATGAAAGCAGATGCTGAAATAATTGCCGTGATATATACTGTTTTGAAAGAGCTTGGCTTTAAAGAATTCAAAATAAAAATCAATAATAGGAAAATACTTACTGCTATAGCTATTTTTTCGGGTGTGAAAAAAGAAAAGGCGATAGATGTTTTCAGGAGCATTGATAAGCTTGACAAAATAGGCTTAGATGGCGTAAAAAAAGAATTGAAGGAAAGAGGTATACCGGATGATAGTATATCCAAAATTCTGGATATAATTTCTATAAAAGGAAAGCCTATAGAAACTTTGGAAAAAGCTAAAGAATTTGTCAAAAACATAAAAGAGGGTAGAGAAGGCATATCAGAGCTAGAGGAATTAATTAAATATCTTGAATATTTTGAAGTAAATGACAGTTTCTATACGATTGACCTAAGCCTATCAAGAGGTTTAGATTATTATACTGGACCAATTTTCGAAACAGTAGTTGAAAAACCAAAAATAGGAAGTATAACAGGCGGTGGTAGATATGATAAATTAATAGGTCTTTTCATAGGAAAAGACATACCAGCTACTGGAACATCTTTTGGAATCGAGAGAATAATTGATGTTATGACAGAGCTTAAGATGTTAGACTTTCTCCCTAAAACAAAAACAAAAGTTTTCATAGCAGTCGTAGACGATAGCGTTTTAAAAGATTCTATAAGGATAGCTAACATGTTGAGAAAGAGTGGAATTAATACTCAAATCGATTTAACTAAGAGAAACCTTAAAAAACAGCTAAGCTATGCAGATAAGATGGGAATTTCTTACGTTGTAATAGTTGGGAAGAAGGAAATAGAAAAAAATATGGTAACAGTTAAAGATTTAAACAAAAGAAAAGAAGAAATTTTGGAGGTTGACAAGCTAATAAGTTGGTTTGGCGATGAGAATGACAAGAAAAAAAGCTGAAAAAATAGTTCCAGACACTTCTGTCATTATCGATAGAACTCTTTCTAAGATTCTGAAAAAAACCAGAAAAAAAGTTCAGTTGATAATTCCTGTTGCTGTTTTAGACGAATTGCAAGCTCAAGCTTCTAAAGGCAGAGAGCCAGGTTTTATAGGCTTAGACGAATTGAAGCAACTGAGAGAAATTTGTAAGAAAAAGAAAATTCCCATCAAGTTTTCTGGTGAAAGGCCAACTTTAGATGACATAAAGCTTGCAAGAGCCGGGAGGATAGATGCTATCATAAGAGAAACAGCAAAAAAACTCAATGGAGTTCTTTATACAGCTGATTATGTACAAGCCTTGGTAGCCGAAGCAGAAGGGGTAAAAGTCAAGTATCTTCCACCTCAAATAAAAACAAAAGGACTAATTTTTGAAAAACTTTTCACAAAAGACACGCTAAGCGTTCATATCAAAGAAAAGTCACCTATATTCGCAAAAAGAGGTAAGCCCGGAAATTTTAAACTAGTTAAGATTGTTGACAAGAAGCTAACAAGAGAAGAAGTCGAAGAGACCATAAGAGAGATTACAGAAGCAGCGAGAATAAGCGAGGAAGGGTTTGTTGAGATCTCAAGAGCAGGAGCTACTGTAATACAATTCGGAGAATACAGGATAGCCATAACAAGACCACCATTTAGTGACGGAGTTGAAGTAACAATTGTAAGACCAATGGTTAAACTTTCTCTAGAAGATTATGGATTATCAAAAAGATTGATAAAAAGACTAGAAGAAAGAGCTGAAGGTATCCTAATTTGTGGCCCCCCAGGATCCGGAAAAACAACATTAGCATCTAGCCTGGCAGAATTCTATTGGAAAAAAGGAAAAATAGTCAAAACGTTAGAGAGTCCGAAAGACTTACAAGTTCCTGATGAAATAACTCAATACGGTCCTTTAGAGGGAGATTTTGAAAAAACAGCAGAAATTCTTTTGCTAGTAAGACCAGACTATTCAGTTTTTGATGAAGTTAGAAAGACAAGAGACTTTAGAACTTTCGCAGATTTAAGATTGGCTGGTGTAGGGATGGTAGGCGTAGTTCATGCGTCTTCACCTATAGATGCTATTCAAAGGTTCATGTCAAGAACTGAATTAGGAATGATCCCACACATCGTTGATACGATAATTTTTGTTAAAGATGGTGAAATCAAGAAAGTCTATGAACTTAATTTGGTTGTTAAGGTTCCCACCGGAATGACAGAAGCCGATTTGGCAAGACCAGTTGTAGAAGTTAAAGATTTTGAAACTGGTGACTTAGAGTATGAAATTTATACATACGGAGAAGAAAACGTCGTCATACCCATTAAAAATATAATGGCTGAATCTCCATTAAGGAGACTCGCTTCTGAAAGGATATATCTCGAGATTAAGAGATTTGACCCAAAAGCTGAAGTCAAACTAATTTCTGATAATAAAGCGGTTGTGAAAATTCGTAATGACGTAATTCCCAGAATAATTGGCAAAAACGGTAAAGTAATAAACGAAATAGAAAGAAAACTAGGCATACATATAGAGATAGAGCCAAGAATACCCGCATTAGGAAAAAAGCTGAACTATCAGATTGTTGAAGTTGGTAATAGCATCGAATTCTTGTTCGGGAAGAAATATGTTGGGAAAATAGCTACTTTCTACATAGAAGGTAATTCTTTGTTTAGTGCAACGATTGGGAAAAAAGGAAAAATTAAAGTCAATAAGAGTTCTGGAATCGGAAAAGAGCTTATGAAAGCTATAGCGAGCAAAAAGAAAATTTCTGTAATAATCTAAATAAAATCAACATCTAATTTTTCTATGATTTTTTTTGCTATTTTAGCAAGAGTGAATAGAGGGTATATGTTTGAAAGTTTTCTCAAGATTAAACCTTTTAGTATACTTTTTTCAAGTACACCCTTCCAAATAATCTCATAATTTTTTCTTAAAAATTTTTCATTGAACTCATTTTTTTTAATTGCTAGTTCAATACATTTTGAAGCTATTTTCGTAGCTATCAAAGAATATATGACTCCACCACCAGAAAATGGTTTAATCTGACAAGCAGCATCTCCCACCAACAAACATCTTTCACTGACACTTTTTTTAATTAGACCAATTCTTATTAACCCAAACGTGTCTGGTTTTACGTATCTTCCAATTCTATAATTCAGAAAATTCTTATAGAAAAAAGAAGGATGTTTTTTTGTCACAAGTCCAATTCTCGCATATTTTGTGTTTTCCGGGATTACCCATGAAAAAAAACCTTTTGAATATCTTGGATCAATATAAATTTCAACAAAATCATTTTGAAAAAAGTCTCTAACGGTTCCTTGAATCCCTATATATAAATTGTTGGGTAAGGTAAGACCAAAACTTTTTGCAACAAAAGAATTAACACCGTCAGCGCCTACAACCATTTTTGATTTAATTTCTCTTTTGTTTGTATGCAATTCAATATATTTTGATTTCTTTTCAATTTCAATAACTCTCTCGCCAACAAAAAACTCAGAACCTTCTTTTTTTGCGTTTCGAAAAAGATATTGATCTAGTTTTTCTCTTTCTATGACATACATCGGCTTTTCACTCTCTATTTCTAAAGAGAGATTTCTCACAAAAAATTTTGCTTTAAAAATCTCATTGAGAATTGAGTTATGTGGAAAATTTTCAACCAACTCTCTGATACGCCAGCTAATCAAACCTGAACATTTTTTAGGATATCCAACGTTTTTATGTTCTTCTACTACAGCAACAGACATGTTCTTTTTAGCCAAAAGATATGCTAGATTATTTCCAGCTATACTTCCCCCAACAATCGCAACATCAAACATGCTATTTTCCAAATTTCCTTTTGATAGAAGAAAACCATTCAATTGCTTTTATAAGCTCTTTTTTAGTGAAGTCTGGCCAAAGAGTTTTCGTGACATATATCTCTGAATAAGTTGCCTGCCAAATCAAAAAATTGGATAACCTACTATAACCACCCGTTCTTATAATTAGATCAACGGGCTCTTTTATCAACAAATTTTTTTCAATATCTTTTTCAGTTATTTCTATCTTTCCCAGCTTAATTGCCTTTTCAACAATTTTTTTAACAGCTTGGGATAACTCATATTTTCCACCATAAGCAACCAAGACGTTTAGAATTCTTTTCTGATACCTGGAAGTTTTTTGCATAATTTTTCCTATAAGCCTTAGTATGCTTTTTGGTAGTTTCTCTAAATTTCCTATGAATCTAACTTTAACTTGATACTTTTCTAAAGCACTTTGTTCTTTTTCCCATCTTTTAAGAAATTCTGAAAAAATTCTGAAAATCTCTTCCACTTCTCTCTTTGACCTTTTTTCTATGTTTTCTGTGGACAAAACATAAGCCGACACTTCCTTTATGCCCAATTCCAAACACCAGTTCAAAAACTTTTCAAATTTTTTAGCACCATATCTATGACCCATCCAAGGAGGCAGTCCCCTTTTTCTCGCCCATCTTCTATTTCCATCTAGAATTACACCAAGGTGAGTCGGTATCCTCATCTGGCCTTTTCCCATGTTATCCTCTCAATTAAGATTTGCTAGGAATTTTAAATATTTTAAAATTTAGACCCCAAAACTTATCCAATGAGTATTAAGAAGAATTTAAGATTGTGGTTGTTTGTATTAACTTTCATCTCGATATTTAACATTTTCTTGTCATTCTCTATAATCATGACGTTAAATAGCCTTATAGATCATTTATCTTCGATTTTGCCTTCTTTAGATTTTTATAGTTATGCATCGATTTTACCGATAAACATAACAGGACGCTTTGTATTACCAACTATTGTTTTTATTTCTATTGTTCTTTCTGTTTTCTCTTTGATATTGGTTTATTTTCTTTTTAAATCTTCAATTAGATAGCTTTTTGTTAATGGAATCAACTTATTTTTCCAAAAGTAAAAATCGTCTTCTATTCTCAAGCCAAAACCCCTCTTGTATATGCCGGGCTCTATTGTAAACACCATTCCGTTTTCAAACTTCATCGAAAATTTTTTGTTATCATGATTCAATATACTTGGTAGTTCATGAATTTCTAAACCCAATCCGTGTCCTAAACCATGCATCAATTTTATTTTATGTTTTTTGAGAAAATCATTAACAAGATTGAAAAGTTTAGAATCCCTCATACCGACTTTCAAATTTTCTAATGCAAACTCATATGTTTCTATCAACAAATCTACTGTTTTTCTTTCTTCAGAATTAAGACCTCTCAAAACAAACGGAATTGTAACATCCGAGTGATATCCATTAAATTTTGCTCCAAAATCAACATATCCGATTTTCTTTGCCAATTTATTTAATGCTGTTGGATTTGTATGAACTTGTGAAGATCTAGAACCGGTAGCAACCAAGGTTTTAAATGAAATCTCAGCTCCATGCCTTCTTATTTTTTCTTCAATGATTATCGAAATCTCTCTTTCAGTTATTTTTTTTCTTTTAATTTCTTGAACAAGCTCGCTTTCAAATAACCTAATTATTTTGTTGGATATGTTAGCAGCTTTTTTCAAATATGTAATTTCTTTATTTGTTTTAATTGCTCTAATTTTTTTCAAGTAATAACCAACATCATAAAACCTGGCTTTAAAAATTTTCTTCAAGAAATGAAAAGAAGCTACACTTAATTTATATTTGTTTATTCCGATTTTCTTGAATTTCTTAAATTTATTTGATATTTCACTGAAACTCTCTACTCTTATCAATTTCTCCACATCTACTTCATCGGAATTTTCATCTTTTTTCAAAATCAAAATTCTTTCATTTTTTGTTAAAATCAAGATGCAGTTACCTAAACCATTTTCTTGTTTAAAATTTGAAAAATATTGGATGTTCGAATCTATAAGTTCCCCAAAATTCATCAACAAAACACAATCCAAACCCTTTTTCTTAAGGATTTCGACAAGCTCTGTGTACTTTTCTCTTCCAATCGCTTTCATATTTTCTCAACTGGCATTCCGTTTTCCATTATAAGTTCACCATCGGCGTACATATTCCCGTTCTTACCTTTCATTATTTTGATCATATCAAGATGAGAGCTTGCTTTGTTTTTCCCATGATATGCTCCAGTATTATTACCTATTGCTATATGAATCGAACCAAAGATTTTTTCATCAACAATTGTTTCACCAATTGGCCTAGCTTTTGTATTAGTTCCTATTCCTAGTTCAGCTATTCTGTCCTTTTCGCCTGTGTTTGCATCTAAAAACTTCTTGAAAATTTTCTTTTGTGGCGAATCAAACCAAACAACTTTTCCATTCTTGAATTTTATTTTCAAATCTTTAACTAAGCCAAATCCATGTATTGCGACCCAATCGAACACAATATAACCGTTTGCAGAATGTTCTAGAGGAGCTAAAAAAACTTCGCCATCTGGTATGTTTAACCCCACATCCCCTCTTTTTATGTCTTCATCATCTATAATTCCGTCAGCAACCAAGATGGGTCTACCCTTTATTCTGAAAGTCAATGAAGTGCCATCATCTGCCTCTATTTCTATTTGGTCTTTTCCTTCTAACTTTTTTCTATAATATTCACACAATTTTCTAACTTTTTTTGAGAACGTTTCTCTAATTGAGTCGTAAAAAACTTTTTTGTACTTTTTTTCATCGACAAAATACTCATTCTTTTTCACGGGCCATCCAAAATACAACCACCTAACTTTTTTCTTGTCTATTATTTGGTGAATTTTTTGAGAAGCTGGAGCACCAAACTTAAGTTTCCATTCGTATCCCTTAGTCCAGTATATGTCTTCATCACCACCCACAAATATCCTGACATCTATGTTTTTAGCTAGACAAATAGAGCTTTTTGGAAGTTCAGCAATGGAATCAAAAGGCTTTATCATGAGACGTTTTCTAGCTTCTTTTGAAGAATATGTTAGATTAATTACGTGTGCACCTCTTTTCCAAATTTCCTCTTTCATATAATCTACTAGCTTTTTTATTTCTGATTCAACTTCCGAATATGCAATTCTAACAACTTCACCAACCCATTTTTTCACAAGAAAAATTTCGTTTCTCTCGACTATCAGAGGTCCGTACTCTGGATCTTTAAGCTTTTCAATTTTTTTAAGAGAACTCTCATTCAATTCCGATTTCTTAATCCAATCACGTTTCAGAAGCTCATCGATAAAACCACCAAATTTCTTTTTCGCCAATTTTATACCTTCCAAATTTCTTTTTCTTCCAATTCTCATTGCATTTACACTTAATCTTGCAATTTTTCTAAGCTCAGAATCAGAAATCATGAATTAAATTATATTTACCAATAGTTAAATTTTTCTTCAATTTAAAATAATTAAAAAGCCCCTGTAGCTCAGTTTGGATAGAGCGACGGCCTCCTAAAGATGAGGATGGGCATACGGTTTGAAATAATGAAAATCCCATCTCTCGTCTGATGAAAGCCGTAGGTCGCGGGTTCGAATCCCGCCAGGGGCAAATTACAAAAAATTTCATGAACATTGGGATTGAAAGTTTTGGATACGTATTTCTAGGATATAAGCTAGATGAGAGAGAACTAGCAAAATTTTGTTTACCAGTTTATGTTTAATTATTTTCTTACTAAATATATTTTGTGATAGAAACACTTCTAGGAGCAGTTGTCATACTAGTTGTGATATACTTTTTGCTAAAAATAATTAAGAATATA
>CAYWME010000018.1:0-8520 GCA_964459585.1 uncultured archaeon
TTGAATATTTAAGCGAAGAAATAGCAGAATTGTTTAAAAAAGTAACTGGTGTTTCAGATATCAAAGGCTTTACATAGAATAACTACCACAACTTCTAAATTTACACTCATATCTTATGTATGATTTTATTGGTTTGTTAATTAGTGCTTGGATTGGCTATTTTTTATTTTCAGCTGAAATTGAAAGTAGATTAAGCACGAATTGTGAGAAGAGCTGTTGAATTGGTTACAGAATCATAAAAATTCCCTATAAATGTCCAATAAAGGTTTTTTGGAAGACATTTAGTCATTGAGCTGGAGAAGTCCATTTAACATTGGATTGTGGAGGTAAAATACTCAAAGCGAGTGTTGATTGGCAGAACAAGAAGGTGATATCGGTAGAGAATATTTAAGAATTGTAGATAATACTCCTTTATGTAACAATACAAATGCAACCCTAAAATTCAACAGAACCTATTTATCATAAGAAATATTTCTTGAACCAAAAAGAATGGACCGGGCGGGATTTGAACCCACAGCCTTCCCCTTGCGAAGGGGACGCTCTGCCATTGAGCTACCGGCCCATGAAAAATAATTTTTTTCTAAAAATTATCAAAGTTTTTAATTACTTTTTATTAATTGATTTTAAAGGAAAAGTATCTTACTGGGCGGGTAGCTTAGCCTGGTGGAGCGCTCGGCTGATAACCGAGAGGTCCTGGGTTCAAATCCCAGCCCGCCCAAAATCATTTGGTCATTATTTCAAGAATTGGTTTGAGAATCTCGCCAAAGAGTTTTTCATGCCCTAAAGAATTTGGATGAATACCATCTTCTAAAAATCTTTTATAATCTTGGTTTATCCATTTGTCAAAAATTTCGATGAAAACAATTTTTTCTCTTTGACAAATTGTTTTTATAGTTTGGTTAAATATTTTTATGAGGTTGTTCCTGTACGCTCTTTCCGTTCTCCAAGGGATTGGATTTACCTTTTCTTCATCTACAGGTGTCAACCCTAAAAATATTATCTTATTTGTAAACTTCCTTGCTATTTCTATAAGTTTTGAGATGTTTTTTTCAAATTGCTCTAAGGAAACTCTGGTTCTATTTTCTGAGATCAAGAGTTGAGAATCATTTATCCCTATTTGAAAGACAATAACCAAATCTGTGAATTCTTTTATTCTCTCTCTAACTTCTAATTCGAATCTTCTTAATAAGTCTTCTGTTGTATTTCCAGATATTCCTAAGTTATAGACGCGATAATGAAAATTCTTATCAGATAAATTTTTTTGGTCAATGAATTTTCTCAGTCTGTTAGCCCATCCACCCCCCCTTATCAGCAAATCCATAGGTAATGCTGTTTCCAAAGAGAAGAATTACACCTTCCATAATCTTGTTTATCTTTAAGGACAATTTAATTCTTCCGTTTATTTAAGGGTTAATAATAATTCTGTCGTTTTAGAAAGTTTTTAAACAAAATTTTAAAATCCAATTCAAAATATAACTTATGGAACTTAAGGACCTATCAAAACTCCAGATGAAATTCGATCTAGAGCACTTTCCAGAATTTTGGAACATACAAAAAGATGAAGATTTTCTAAATTCTTTGAATCATATGACCATCGTGATGGCCGGTGAAGTAGGTGAGTTCGCAAACATCGTCAAAAAAATTCACCGAAAATTCTACAATTTAGATAAAAAAATCGATAAAAACCTACTCGAAAACCTAAAAGAAGAACTTACAGACATTTTTATATACGTTTTAATTACTTCGAATCTTCTAAAAATGGACTTAGAGGAGGAATATCTTAAAAAGTTAGCTTTAAATAAGGAGAAGTTTAAAGAGTTTTCTACAAAAAGGGAGAAGAATGATTAAGAGAATTAAAAAACTTAAAAAACACAAAGTCGTTAGAGAGATTTCTGGAGAAATTGAATACTTTCATAGGGAATTCAGAAAACATTTAACGAATTTCATAACAGGTGCTCTAGCTTTTGTTGCTGCTTTATTATGGAGAGATGCAATTTCTACTTTTATCGAAATATATCAAAAATCTTTAGAAAAAATTTTGCCTTTCAAAGGAATATGGTTCACAAAATTCGTTATGGCACTTTTTGTTTCTGTAATTGCAGTAATAGGAATTGTTATTATGTCTAGAATTCTGAAACCAAAGGAGTAAACTTAATTTTTTAAAGAGTTAATTGTAATTAAGTGAAAGTATGCCATGTTGCGCTAGCTGAAAAAAGAAAAAAAAGAAGTGAATAAGGGCCCGTAGCTCAGCATGGTAGAGCAGCCGGCTCTTAAGAATTATAATAGTTTGGTGATCTGAGAAACCGGTAGGTCGTGGGTTCAAATCCCACCGGGCCCATTTCTTTTAACGAAGTTTTAAGTTCTTAACTAGTGATTCTGAAATTTCAACAACTTTGATCTTATCTTCAGAATTTCTTTTCAAGTGTAAGTAGCAAAGGGGACAAGTAGTTACCAAAATTTTTGCTCTAGTTTCAATAGCTTGATCAATTCTTTCTTTAGCGATTCTGTTTGCTAATTCAGGATAATTAGATTGAACCCCAGCTCCACCTCCACAACAAGATGCGTTATTTCTGCTAAATTTCATCTCTTCAACTTTGTATCCCATGGACTCCAAAATTTTTCTTGGTTCTTCATAAATTCCGGAATGTCTTCCAAGATAGCAAGGATCGTGGTAAGTAACAATTTCTTTAACTTTTCTGCCAAACTTAAGTTTCCCTTCCTTCAAAGCTTTGAAAATTGTTTGAGTTATATGCTCAACTTCAATATTCCAATTTCCAACTAATGTTGGATAATCTCGAGAAAGTGTTTTAAAGCAGGCTGGACAGGGAGTTATTATTTTTTTAACTCTATGTTCTTTGAAGACTTTGAAATTTTTCCTAGCTAAATCTTTAGCAGTTTCTATAAATCCAGCGTTTAAAGCTGGAGAACCACAGCAAACTTCTTTTTCTTTTAACTCAATAAAATCTATTCCAATTTTTCTCAAAATTTTCCTGTAATTATCAGCTATATCTTTGGCTACAAATTTTGTCAAACACCCTGGATAATAAAGCACATTTCCTCCTAAAAATTTATCTAATAAACCCATCACAACCACCTCATAAGCATCGCAACCCCCAAAACTATCATAACAATTCCAGCAACAAGTCTCATGTATTTCCTCAATTCTATTCTCTTCTTTTCTGCTTCTTCAACTTTCGCAAATCCAAAGTAAAATATCAGAGTAAGAGTGATTAGAGGTAGAACAAAGAATATATTATACCACGCGATGTATAGAATATTTTCAATCCCCTGAATGTTTCTTGATGCTAAGAGGGTTGTGTAAACGAACGGGAATGCACCAGCACAGGGAATTTCAACCAAACTAACGAGAAATCCAAGCAAGAGTGCTGATGGAATAGTTGCAGCTTTAACTAATTTTTCTATAGTAGGTTTAGCAAACTTTGGAATTTCGAGTGAAATCCATTTTCCATAGAAAAAGAAGTCTTTAATCTCTATTACTCCAAGAATTACTAGCACAATCCCAACCATGTTTTTAATAAGTTCAAGATATCCGATAATGTAGATTACTTTTAGGATACCGTACATGAACGAAAAATAGACAAGAAATACCATGAAGGAATAGATTAAACCAATTATTAGGCATTTTCTTCTTGAGCCGAGAGTCATAAGATAAGCTATCAAGAAAAATAGAACAGAAAGCGCGCATGGATTAAATCCACCATCCAAAAGTCCTAGAATCATGCCTATCAGAGGTAGAGAAATGTCTGCATTAATTTTTCCTATAATAGGAACCTCTAAGTTTTGGGCAAAAGCTGTTGGTATTAGCAAAAGTGCTAAAACCAGACCTAAAACCCTTTTCATGATCTCACCTTTATCTTAATTTTGATAATTTTTGTTAGGATCATGACCAAACCTGTAAGAATTAAAAGGGAAACTAAAATTCCTATGTAAAAGTTCGAAGAATTTTTGTTTGGATTTGGGCTGGAGACAGGTATTTCCGAGATTTTCGAAATAGATCCTGAGGAGACTTCTTGCGAGGAATTTAATCTTCTTTCATCAGGACACCCAATTCCACCTCTTTCAACGTATTCTTTTATAGTTTTTTCTATCACTCCACTATATCCCACATAAGCATTATACCTAGGATCAAAAAATTCAGTATCACCGTATGCAAATCCTATGAAAACTTTATCGCCTATAAAAGTCATTGGTACACCTGATGGTTCAGTTCCATATTTAGAAGATATTTGATTCCAAAGTTCAGCATTTGTTTTGTTAAAGTAAACTTCAAACTCATGAAGTTCTATCGGATACTTATTCATCAATTCTCTGAGGAAAGGTCTTTCCTGTGCACAATGAGGACAAGTAGCTCCATAAAACAAATAAACACACGCCTTTTGAGCTAGTCCTATATTTAAACAAAGGACAAACATCAACAGGAAACTTCCAATCAGATAGGTTTTTTTCATACTCTCACTAGCAACAATATAATTTGTCGGGTATTTTTTCTTCTTCAACTTCTCCAAATGGATTTCTAAATGCCCCTAAGTTTTCATTCATTTTTAAATTAACTTCAGTTGTTAAGTTTTTTGTAACGGCAATTTCCCTCAATTTTCTAATTATCGAGGGAACATCTATACTTAGAGGACAATTTTCTTTGCATGCAGCACAAGTCGTACAATAGTAAAGACCCCTTTCAAAAGCTTTTTCAATACCAAAAATAAACGAAATCAAACCTATTCCTCTTCCACCAAAATATTTGAGACCATAATTGTCAAAAATCTGTCTGTAAACAGGACAAAAGTAAAGACAAGAGCCACAATTTATGCAATAAAGGATTTCTTCTAATCCCTTTTCTATTATTTTACTCCTTCCGTTATCAACCAAAATTAAGTAAACTTCTTTAGCTCCATGCATCCCGTATACAATTTCTTTTTGAATGTCGGCTGTTTTGCTTGGAGAAGAAATGACATTTATGTAAGTAGGTAATGATGATCCGGTTCCCCAAATTGCCAAGGCTTTGCAAATGATTATGGCATCTTGAAGAGAAGGGACTATTTTATCGATACTTGTTATAATTATGTGTTTTTCAGGAATTCTCGAAACCAGCGAAATATTACCCTCGTTTTCTACTATGAAAATTCCACCATCAGCAGAAATTACATTAGCTCCAGTCAACCCTATTTCTGCTCTTAGAATTTCTTCTCTTATGTGTTTTCTTACCCATTCAACAATAGCTTTCGGTGATTTTTCTAGTTTTACCTTAAACTTTTTTTCAATCGTTTTGACAATCTTTTCTATTGGTATATGGAGGGCTGGAGTTACGGGATGAACTTCTCTTTCTCCACAAATCTTAACTATAAAATCTCCACAATCAGTTTCGATTATTTCATTTCTTTCTTCTAATTCTTTAACTAGATCTATTTCGTTTATGACATTTGATTTGGATTTAACCACTATCTTTTTCTCAGGAATTAGTTTCAAAGCAATTTTCCTTGCTTCTTTGGCATCTTTGGCCTCAAAAACCTTTATTTTTTGTTTTTCTAAGTTTTCAATAGCTTTTCTTTTCAATGAATCTAAATTTTTGATAGAAAATTCCTTGATTCTTCTAAGTTCTTTCTTCAAGCTTTCTACATCAACTTCTTTCATTGCCTCATTTCTGTTAGTTAAGTATGTGGCAAAAGCTCTTTCAAACGTTTCTCTTGTATTTTTTATTCTTTCTTCTTGCAAAATTTCTTCTAGTTTCACAAAATAAGGTAATGTGAAACCATTTATAAAAATAGGTTTCAGTTTTTGAAACCTTTAAAATTAAAGAGCAATTTATATTCATGGAAAACAGAAAGAAACTAATCATATTAGGGCTAATTCTTTCTGTTTTTGTCTTCGCAGTTTCCTTTGCTACTCTTTATGCTCAAACTCACATAATTGAAGATACGGTATGTAGTTGTACATTACCAATTCCTGTTTTAATACCAACTTTTTCTTCTCTGGGTATTTTTGTCGGTTTGATTGTTTACTATATACTGTTTCCTAGAGCCGAAGAGCGACAGTCGGAAGCCTTTGAAAAAATACTAGATATTTTGGAACCTAATGAGAGGGAGGTTATTAGGTTGCTTATTTCTAACAAGGGAGAAATATCTCAAGCAAAATTATCCTCAAGGTTTGGGAAAGTTAAAGCATTTAGGATTTTGGAAAGGTTGAAAAAGAGGGGAGTAATAGAAAAAGAAAAGTGTGGGAAAACAAATAAAATAAAATTATCAAAGGAGTTTAGCATATTATTGAAGTGATAACATTCTCAAAAGTATCCACTCACGTACTTTTTTTGAATAATTTTCATCAGGGTTAGGTAGATTTTAAAACCAATATTGTTAGGTCAATCAACTAAAAATGAATAAAAAGGAGTGGTTTTCAGAATCCTAAGTATCCTGCATACCAAAGGAACGCTAAAATTATTACTATTACGACAGCCGCTGTGATTGCTAGACCTTTTGTTGTCTTAAAAAAGTCTTTGAATTCCATCTTTTCACCTAAAACAATTAAAGCACATTTCTTTTTAATGTTTTTCTTTAAAATTATCTCAAAGTTAAACATTTAAATACCCCATTTTAATTGTTTCTGTTCCTAAAATTTCAGATAATTTTTCTTGCTCTCGCTAGAACTCGTATAACAAATTAATGAAATAATTCTACAGAAAATTTAGTTATGTTTAGTATCTGAGTTTTGGTCTTAAATTTAATTTCAAAAATATTAAATAGCTATTAATTACATTAAACAGAAAAGCGGGGGTCGCCTAGCCTGGTCAATGGCGCCGGCTTGAGGTGTCGGTGGGTTAGTCCCTTCGTGGGTTCAAATCCCACCCCCCGCAAACTTCTATAATTTAAAAGCTATTAACCAAAAAGAAATTATGGAAGAAAAAGTTTTAGTCGGAAAAGCCATTCACTTTTATCCAAAAATAAGCGTTGCTGTCATAGAGCTTCAAGATACTTTAAAAATTGGCGACGAAATAAGCATAGAAGGACACACAACCAATGTAAGACAAAAAGTCGAAAGCATGCAAATAGAGCACAATCCTGTAGAAGAAGCGCACGCTGGTGATTCTATTGGCTTAAAAGTGATCGATAGAGTAAGAGAAAACGATAACGTTTACAAAATAATCAAAACAGAAAGCATTTAGAATTCACTTGTAAATTACAGTTACCCTCCATTCAAAAAACTAACTTAAATTATTCTTTCCTAATTTTACTCATAAAGCCCTGGTAGCTCAGTCGGTAGAGCGCCTGCTTGGTAAGCAGGAGGTCGCGGGTTCGATTCCCGCCCAGGGCTAAAGACTTAAGTTTTTTATCTTTTCTCGTAGATAATTTAAAGATATCAGATAACATGAAATCCAAGATTTTATTCACAATACTAATATCATTCATGTTTTTGGCTAAAAGCACATATTCATCTAATTTTGATTTTGAAATATTGAATTTCACTCCAACAATTCTCCAATCACTTGACTCATGTGCAAACTATTCCATCATAGCAAAAAATGTGGGAGATACACAAGCAAATTTCTCCATTAAAGTCATAAACGGTATATCACATTTTGAAGGTTTTCAAGCCAAAAACATACAACCAAACAAAACCTTTACCTTGCATTTTTACTTATGTCTTCCGCCTTCTCTCAAGAACGACACACTTACAATCCAATTGATAGGAACTTACAAAAACGCATCCATCATGAAAGAGCTCAAGGTTAACATAATTCCGTTAAATCAGACCATAAATTCTTACGACCTCAAACTCTTTGCAGTTTTTTCAGTCGTTTTAATTATTGTTTTATTCATCAAAAAAACCAGAACAAAAAAAGACAGATATAACGACAAAAAGCTCCGAAAAGTTAAAAGAGAAGTTAAAAAAACCCTGAGGATGGAAAAATGGTAGTAATTGGAATCGCTTCAGGAAAAGGTGGTGTAGGAAAAACAACTGTCACATCAAATTTATCTACTGCACTATCTCATGTATTCAACAAAAAAGTAGCAGTCATAGATTGTAACCTTTCAAGTTCTCATATAAGATTTCATTTTGGCATAGAAAAAATTGACAAAACGTTAATAGACGTCATAAAGAAAAACGAAAACTTAGAAAATGCAATCTATCACCATTCGATAAGCGGGGTGAAAATCATCCCCTCTTCTCTCGGAATAAACAATAGCGTGAGTCTCAAAAAAATAAAGAAAATTATACTCCAAATGTCAAAAAACAAAAACGAATATGTTATCATAGATAGTCCACCTGGCTTCGATGACAGAGTTAAAACAATTTTAAAAGCTTCTGACAAAGTCATTGTGGTCACAAACCCATTTTTGCCAGATGTCACAGATGCTTTAAAGCTGGTCGAGATGGCAAAAAAATTCAAAAGAAAAGTTTTGGTTGTAGTGAACAAATTCTCCGGAAAAAAATATGAACTAAGACTAGACCAAATAGAAGATATACTAGATGTGGAAGTCTGGCCAATCCCATTCGACAAAAAAGTTT
>CAYWME010000019.1:0-2835 GCA_964459585.1 uncultured archaeon
TGGAAGTTATTTTTTTCTAAAATTTTTTAATAAACAGTTGGACTATCCTCCAATTAGATAGAAATTATAAAATTTTCGAAATCAAATTTTGTTATCATGAAAATTTACAAGCTGACAAATGAAGGAGAAGAATATCTGGAAAAAGGTCTGCCCGAAAGAAGATTGGTCGAACTTCTCAAAGAAGAACCTTCTCATTTCATAAGAATGGAAGATGCTATCAAAAAAATCAAGAATTTTCACATTGCGATAAAATGGGCCATGGAAAACGGTTGGATAGAAATCAAAGGTTCGGCCATAATTCTAAAACGATATCCAGAAGGTGAATTACCAGAGGAAAAAGCTCTAAAAGAAATAAAAGAAGGAAAGGAAGTTGACGAAAAAATTTTGAAGGTTCTACTGAAACGAAATCTCGTAAAAGAGGTTTCCTTAAAGAAAGAAGAGCTTGAAAAAAAATATGCTGGAAGAGAGATTGCCGATCTAGAGCCTGAGCTTATAAAGTTTGGGGTCTGGAGAAAAGTAAAATTTAAGAGATATAATGTAACACTTGAAAGCAAAAAAATATATCCAGGAAAACCCCATCCTTACAGACAAATAATTAATGAAATCAGGAAAAAGCTTTTAGCTTTGGGTTTCGTTGAAGCTAAGGGTCCTTATGTTGAATTAAACTTTTGGAATTGTGATGCTTTATTCATGCCAAGTGACCACCCGGCGAGAAGTATTCATGATATCTTTATGCTTAAAAACCCAAAATACGGTAAAGTTCTGGACAAAAAAGTTTGGAAGAGAGTCGAGAAAACTCATGTGAATGGCTGGAAAACAGGAAGTAAAGGCTGGGGAAACTGGGACTTTGAGCTCGCAAGAAGACTTATACTAAGAAGTCATTGTACCGCTGTATCTTCAAGAACTCTCTACAAACTCAGCAAAAGAGACTTACCATTCAAAATGTTCTTGATAGATAAAGTTTTTAGACCCGATGTAATTGATGCAAAACACTCGATTGAATTCGAACAATGTGAAGGAATTGTTGTTGGAGAAGGCTTAAATCTCAAGCACTTACTCGGATACTTGAAAGAAATCGCAGTAGAAGTTATAGGAACAGAAAAAGTAAGATTTAAACCAAGCTATTTTCCCTTTACGGAGCCTAGCGTAGAAGCTTTTGCTTACCATCCTCGGCTAGGCTGGATAGAATACGGGGGAGCTGGTATATTTCGGCCAGAGGTTACTATGCCATTAGGAATAGATTTACCTGTTTTGGCGTGGGGTTTAGGATTTGGCAGGCTTGCTATGATAAAATTAGGTATAGATGATATTCGATATCTATATTCAAACAATTTAGAATGGTTAAGAAACAAGGAGTTGATTTGATGCCAGTCATAACATATAAAAAGCAAGATTTGCTTGAACTTCTTGGAAAGAAATTATCAGACAATGAACTAGAAGATTTAATCCATAGATTTAAAATGAACGTTGAAGAAATTGATGACGAAGAGATAGAAATTGAGCACACTTCTGAAAGAATGGATATGTTTGGGATAGAAGGATTAGTCAGATCATTAAGATATTATTTGGGTCTGGAGAAAAAAGTCAAGGAATATAAAATCAAAAAATCAAAATTCAAAGTTTTAGTCAAAAAAGTTCCTGTAAGACCATTCATAGCTTGTGCAATAATTAAAGGAGTAGAACTATCTGATAGTTTTATAAGAAGTCTTATGAACATACAAGAAGTTTTACACGAAACCTTAGGAAAGAAGAGAACTAAAGTTGCCATAGGAATTCATGATCTAGATAAAATCCAGTTTCCTGTAGTTTATGATCAAGTTTCGCCAAAAGAAAAAATGATTCCTCTTGGAGAGCAAAAAGAAATGAGCTTGGAAGAAATCCTGGAAAAAACAGAAAAAGGAAAAGCATATGCTCATATAATCAAAGACTCTAAATATTGGCCTGTCTATTCTGACAAAAAAGGAATATTTAGTTTTCCCCCAATTCTTAATTCAGAAAGGACTAAAGTCACGGAAAACACGAAAAATCTTTTTGTAGAAGTTACCGGAATAAACGAAGAAGCTGTTTTAAACACATTGAATATTTTAGTTACTAATTTTGCTGAAAGAGGTTGTTCAATAGAGAGTGTTAAACTAGAATATCCTAAGAGAACAACTTTCACACCCAAGTTCAAAAAATCATACATGAATGTAGATTTAAGAAATGTTGAAAAATTGGTTGGTTTGAGAATTTCTCCAAAGCAAGCAAAGAAATTGTTCCTAAAAATGGGACTAGCTTCCAAACCGCTTGGAAAAAATAAACTAAAAGTTTTAATTCCGCCATACAGATTAGACATACTTCATGAATGGGACTTAATTGAAGATTTAATAATCGCTTATGGGTTTAATAAACTAAAACCAGAACTTCCCAAACTAGGGACCAAAGGAAAACTAGATGAACTAGAGGAATTCTCAGAGACGATAAGAACTTTAATGATGGGGTTTGGATTTCAAGAGGTCATAACACAAGTATTAACAAACAAAGAAGACCAATTCAAAAGAATGAATTTGGAAGAAAAAGAAATTGTCGAAATCGAAAATCCAGTTTCAAGCCAATACACTTGCTTAAGAGTGTGGTTATTGCCAAATCTAATGAAATTCTTAAAGCAAAATAAACACTATGAATTTCCACAAATGATTTTCGAAGTCGGTGACATCGTTTTAATTGACAGAACACAAGAAACTATGACAAGAAACAGAAAAAAATTGGGTGCTGTAATTTCTGATTCTTCGGCAAACTTTGCTAAGATAAAATCAATTGTTGATGCTCTTTTGAGAAACTTAGGAAAAGAGTTTA
>CAYWME010000019.1:2845-8318 GCA_964459585.1 uncultured archaeon
ACAGAGCACCCATCTTTCATTTCTGGTAGGGTTGGGAAAATCACAATAAAAGGAAAAGAGATTGGAATTTTTGGTGAAATTCATCCACAGGTTTTAGAAAATTGGGAATTAGAAATGCCTGTAGTAGCTATAGAGATGTACATAGACGAAATTAAAAATTTTAAATAATGTTTTTGTTAATTTCTTTCTGGGATAAGCCGGTCGAGTGGCTTCGCCTTTGCGTCAAAGCAAAGGTGAGGAAGCTCCCCCCATCAAGAGGGCTTCGGAAGAAGCAGGCTGAGAAGCCTGTTCCAGCATCAGAAACGAGACCCTCTTGCTCAGTATGATGATGGCTTGGCTTGAAATGAGTTAAGGGGGTTGAAACGGGCTGGAAACCTCGATGAGATGCAAGGCTCAGAGCCGCTAAGACGAATGCCACTTAAAACAGAAGGGGGGCTATGACCGGCATATCCCAAAACTATTAAAATGAAAAAAACATAAAGGTTGATTATGTCTAAATTAGAGCACGATTTGAGAAGAATAAACATATTGGAAATGTTGTTTGATGATATTTTTGATGGAAAACAAATAATAATTCCCAATTGAGTGATAAGAATGGTGAAAAGGAGAAATAGAGTTTATATGCCGATGGGGACAGGCGGCCTACTTAGATATCCAGAAGAAGAAGAAACAAGAATAAAATTAAAACCAGAGCATGTAGTTTATTTGTCTTTGTTGGTTGCTATTGGTGTGGTTTTTCTTAGGTTTGTATTGTAGCTACCAGTTGGTGTCGAAACATTTAAATATGTAATTGAAAAATAAATTAAATTATGAGTAAAAACACAGAATTAATATCAACCTTCGAGAATATTAAAAAGTTTTTGTACAATAGACTTGGTTTATTACCAGGAGTTCACTATAAATCAGAGGAGCTATTGAAACTTTTAACTATAAAAGGTGGCTTGGAAGAACTTATAAAATATTGCAAGAAAGTTCTCGAATCAGGAATAATAAATTTACCTTTCTTGTATGTAAAACAAACCGATAAAGGTTTTATAATTGGACCTTCATTAGAAACGTTAAAAAAGTACGAAAAAGGAGTATCAGTTCCAGTAGGCGAAGAAATAACCGAGGGCGTGGTTGACGACAGTTATGAAAAGAAAATAACAGAGATAAAAAACAATCTTGGTAAGGTTTATAACTAAACAACAATTAAGTGTATAAGAAATTTTCTTTTCCTTTTTTTTCTAACTTTATTTCTATGCCTTCATATCCTAATGCTTTCAAAACATCACTTACAAATCTAACCTTCCTTAATATTTTTTCTTTATCATAGAAAGTAGCAGCTCCCATTATATTTTTGGAAAAAAGAGTGGTTATCAAAAAATCCCATTCCATCAACGGCATACAAAACTCTGTACGTCTACTGTAGTATTTGAAATATGCTTTTAATAATTCATTAACAATTTCTGATCTTAAAGCAAGAATTTTTAGGTTAAGCGGATGGCCTTCCTTAATTTCCTTTTCTGATACTTCATCTAAGAGATTTTCTATTATCAGTTGTTTTATTTTATCTTCTAAACTGTAACTATTCAGTACATTTAATATTTTTTCTTTTTTGTAGTTTTCGTTATTCAGGGCTAAAATTCTAGGTTGTAGGATTTCACCCCACGCTACTAAAAACAACGCTTGTTCATAGTTTGTTTTATCATAGTATCCTGTGCCAGAAATTATAAACTCCTTTATTTTAGGGAACTTTTTTCTAAAGTTTTCTATTCTTTTGAATTTATACATTGTATGCGATGTTATATAGTTTCTTAAATTTTCTACAAGTTTTCTTTGAATTTCCTTCAGTTTACCCATTTTTATACCTTTGTTTATCTCATTCAGTGCATAAATTTCAGCCATCGGTTTAAAATAGGCAAACCCTACAATCACCATTTGTGATTCCTCGGGCTTGGTATATTTAGATGCGAGATCGTTTATATTTTCTGTAACTTTGTCTAAGAAAGTCTTAAATTCATCATAATTTTTTATTAAATTTCTCAATTTTTCCAACTCTTTTTCTCCTTGTTCTTTTAGCGTTTTCATAGAATAAGTATTCTTAGGAGGCAAACGCCTACTCAAATGCCAAAGTTCAAACGCATCATATAACAAATCTTCCCAATTCAAGTCTATACCATTCGATTCCATCTTGATTAATTGTTTGTACATGTTTTTAAAAATTTTGGTCCTTATAATATTCTACTTATTATTTTAGCGGGTCCTCCTACGAATCTATGGTTTCTCTCAAGCAATCTTTTTTTTACTTCTAATTCAATACCATCAAACTTAACTTTTAGCTCACCTTTTTCAACTATGATCTCTTCATTAAAATCTCTATTCTCTGTTTCGAAGTGTTTTTTTATAAATAATTCTTTAATAAGAGGCTTTTCATTTATTGTTTTTTCGTAACCCCAAGACCTGTATTCAAGAGTTTTATAAAACTCTCTCACCTCATCCCAATCTTTTTTAGTATCTACGGGCCTCCAAAATATCCAATCTTCCTCTTTGTACATTCCTAATTGTCTATCAGAAGCCATTTTAGGAAAAACGTCTTTTTCTAGACTAAACTTTTTTCCTTTATTTTCCAGATATTCGGAGTAAAGTTTTTGTGTATCTTCGAAAAAATAAAACCCACCATTTACCCAATTTTCAATTTTTGGTTTTTCTCTAAAACCTATGATAGGCTTTCTAAGACCCGAAGCACTCTCATCTATTTTTAGTACACCCCATGGTAGACGAGGTCGTACTGAGTACATATAGCCAAGATATCCTCCTTGGCGACATTCAAATATCATTTGTAAAATGTTTATGTCAGAAACAACATCGGCGTTTGATACAACCAAAGGTCCTTTAAGTTTGAATTCTTCTATTATACGCTTTATTGCACCGCCAGTATCTAGTGGTTCTTCTTCTTTGTAGACTACTGTTTTGTTTCTTATTTTTCTAAAGCGATCTTGATCATATCTTTCAACTATTTTATCTCCTAGATATCCAGCAGATATTATTACCTTTTGAACCCCAGAAAATAACATGTCGTATATCTGTTTATCCAAAATCGCGAACCCCTCTAAATGGATATTTTTTGTCTCGTTTTCAAAAAGCCTCTCTTCTAGACCTTTTAGTGGAAGTAATTGTTTAGGCACGATTTTTGTGTAAGGTCTTAATCTTTTACCCTCCCCCCCAGCTAAAATTATGCCATTCACGTTCAATTTCTTTACGTTTTCGACATATTTAGAATACATAATTATTTGAAGACAAGTAAACTTTAAACCATTATCGTTTTTAGGTTAAAAAACTAAAACCAATAAATTAAGTTATGGAAAAAAAGTTCAGGTTCATAGATATAACTACAGCCGATGTCGCATTCGAGGCTTATGGAAAAACCTTAGATGAATTGTTCGAAAGCGCAGCTCTAGCCATGTTTGAAGTTATGTTGAACACTCAAAAAGTAGATAAAAAAATAGAAAAGAAAATAAGCGTAGAAGGACATGATTTAAAATCTCTTATGTTTAACTGGCTGAACGAACTTCTCTTCTATGTTGGCTCAGAAAGTTTAGTTTTTTCTGAGTTTCAAGTAAGTGTAAACGAAAAAAATCTTACATTAAATGCTGTCTGCAAAGGTGAAAAAATCGATCCTGAGAAACATGAAGTTAGAACAGAAGTGAAAGCAGCAACTTATCATAAAATGAAAATAGAAAAGGAAGAGAATTTTTGGAAAGTGAGAGTGATTCTGGATATATAGTATTAATTGAGCTAACCACTAATTTAAAATAATGAAAGAGGTAAGATCACCTTATAGATTGCTTCATCCAAGACTCGTTTGTCTAATAGTTGCAAAAGACTCTAAAACAAATGTAATGGCTCTTTCATGGATAACTCCCATAGAAGAAAAAATCATTGGAATTTCTATAAGAAAAAGAAGTTATACTTATAGCATAATAAAAAAAACAAAAGAATTTACCGTGAACATTCCTTCTAAAAAAATGTTGAACAAAGTTTGGATAGCTGGTACAGTATCAGGAAAAGACACAGACAAATTAAAATTACTGAAATTAGAATTGGAAAATGGCATAAAGATTTCGACACCACACATAAAAAACTGTCTAGGGTTT
The DNA here is from genome assembly GCA_964459585.1 of uncultured archaeon. Taxonomy (GTDB): domain Archaea; phylum Aenigmatarchaeota; class Aenigmatarchaeia; order CG10238-14; family EX4484-224; genus EX4484-224. The sequence goes on from CAYWME010000019.1 coordinate 6,982, forward strand.
TTAGAGTGTAAAGTAATTAAAAAAATTCCATTTGAAATCCATAATTTTGTAATAGCAAACATTGTTTCTTCATTTTCTTCTAATTTTTCAAACGAACTCTTGAAAGAAGGATCAGACATACTCATGCATGTTGGCAAGAAAATTTTTTGTACACCTTCAAAATATTTCAAAGTTAAAACTTAACCTTTTACAACACCAATTGGCTTCATCCTGGCAACTATCTTTGCAATTCCTGCATTTTGACAAACTTTAACAACTTCATCAACATCTTTATAGACTCCAGGTGCTTCTTCAGCCACAACCCTCCAACTAGCAGCCCTCACTAAGATTCCTCTCCCTGCAAGCTGACTTGCAACTCTCTCTCCTCTATATTCTCTTAGTGCTCTGGCTCTTGACTTAACTCTACCAGCTCCGTGAGCTATACTCGAGAATGTAACTTCCTCTGCTTTATCTGTTCCTATCAAAATGTAGCTTGCCGTTCCCATACTTCCTGGAATTAAAACAGGCTGACCAACTTGTTTATAATCTGACGGAACGTCTTCCCATTTCGGCCCAAAAGCCCTTGTCGCACCTTTTCTATGAACCAAGACTTTGACTTTCTTTCCATCGATTTCATGTTCTTCCAGCTTTGCCATGTTATGAGTTATTCCGTATATCAATTCTAGACCCAAATCTTCAGCGTCTCTTCCAAAAACCTTTTCAAAACTTTCTCTTGTCCAATGTGTTATCATTTGTCTATTGCAGAAAGCAAAATTAGCAGCAGCATTCATGGCTCCAAAATAATCATCAAACAATTTCGTATTTGAAGGTGCAAAAGCCAGTTCTCTATCTGGTAATTTTCTCAATAAATCTCTGAACTTAGTTTCTATCAACCTTAAATAATCGGTTGCAACTTGATGTCCTAAACCACGAGAGCCGGTATGAATCATTACTGTAACTTGTCCAGGATGTGTAATTCCGAAAATTTTGGCAACATCTGGCAAGAAAATTTTATCAACCACTTGAATTTCCAAGAAATGGTTTCCAGCACCTAGACTCCCAAGCTGCGGCATACCTCTCTTAATTGCTTTATCAGAAACTTTTTCTGGCAGAGCATATTTTTCTTCATTTCCTTTATCTTCTATGTGCTCTAAATCTTTTTCCCAACCATATCCATTTTCAACTGCCCATTTTGCTCCATACTTCAGAACATCAAGCAATTGATCTCTGGATACTCTAACCTTTCCTCCTCTTCCAACTCCACTAGGCACATTTCTAAAAATCACTTCCAACAGTTCTTTTAGTTTTGGTCTAACATCTTTTTCGTCTAGATTCGTTCTCAAAACCCTTACTCCACA
>CAYWME010000020.1:0-8013 GCA_964459585.1 uncultured archaeon
TTCCTCGGATATCTAATGGCTCAGGTATCCATAATATTAGTCTTAAAACAATTTCTAATGTCAGATTTATCAATAAAGCGAACGAAAAGAAAACTGCGTAGACTTTCAGGAATTTGATAATTCTGTTTTTTGCCATAATCAAGTATTGTTTTGAAATGTTTAATTAATTTTTACAAGAGCCGAGTCGTTTAATGTCTATTCGACGCTCTGAGCGATAGCGAAAGCGCAATATAATCAGGAGCAGAACGAAGTGGAGCGACCATAGCCCGCCAATTTACTTTTCAACTATCCAAACCATCTCTTGTTTATAAGACTTTAGTGGTTTATAATTAAATCCACCATAAACTTTCCATTTCCTAAAACCTGCAAGGCGCAATAATAATTCAAACTCTCGTTTATAAATCAGAGCTATTCTAAATTTGTTTTTCCAAACAATTCTGTTTTTATCTTTTAGAGTTTTGACAAATTCAACAATCTGATTAACTTCATCAACAAAATAAGATTTGCTAGCCAAGACAAGTTTTTTATTTCCAAATTCTATGATATCTTCTTTAATTTCTTTCCCATAAGTTTTGAAAATAACTTCTGGGTTTGGACAAAAGAAATTAAGTATTAATTTTCCGTTTGGTGTAAGATGCTTTCTAATATTTTTTAAGGTATTGAGTTGATCTTCAACAGTTAGATTGTGCAAGAATGATCTAAACGGAATTATTATCAAAGAAAATTTAGTATTGAATCTAAAGTTTCTCATATCAGCTTTTTTAACTTTTGGTTTCAATCCTAACTCTTTAGCTTTCTTTTTGAGAACTTCTAACATATTTTTAGAGATATCGATTCCATAAGCATCAACACCATCCTTGAGTAATTCTAAATAAATTCTTCCAGTGCCACAAGCAATTTCAAGAACTTTACCCTTTGCCTTGCGGGCTTCTTTTCTATAAAAATCTATATCGTCTTTATATTTCCCATAAATCAAATCGTAAACCCTTGCCCATTTTTCAAAGTTTTGCGTATTCATAAGATTAGTAATTACTTTACGACTTATAAAATATTCTTTTTGAGGCAGAGGCGGATTGTGTTTATAACGCGTATTTTTAAAATTCAAAAAATAAAAATTAGAAAGGCTTTCCCCTTGGTTTAGAAGGTTTTTTAGAATCTTCTAAACATTTTAGATTTTCTTGAACACACTTAAATGCAAGATCAACTCTCAATAGTCCTTTTCCTTGATCTTTCGAGGAGTATCCTAAGTCTTCGGCTGTTGCATCGATTGCATTTCTTATTTGCTCATTAGTTAATGAAGGATTGAATGCTTTAAGAAGCGCTGCAGCAGCACTTACATGTGGGGTAGCCATAGAAGTTCCTGAAAAATAACCATACCCCCATGGGAAAGTTGAATAGATCTGATCACCAGGTGCAGATATTTCAACTTGCCTGCCACTTGAACTCCACTCGGGTATGTTTTTGTTTTGATCTACTGCAGCAACAGCTATCACTTCTTTGTAGGCGGCTGGATAATCTACACCTTCATAATCATTTCCTGCAGCAGCAACCAGAATTATTCCATGTTTATATGCCTCCTTTAGAGCATCACGCAAAGCTCTGCTTGGATAGTTTGTACCAAAGCTCATTGAAATTACTTCGTTGTTATCTTTAATGGCATCATCTATTCCTGCAAGAACGTCTGATAGGTATCCAGAACCATTGTCTCCTAGAACCTTTTTGATTGCTAATCTTACTTCTGGTGAGACGCCAACCATTCCATTACCATCTAAAGCTGCGGCTGCTATTCCTGCAACATGCGTACCGTGACCGTGACCGTCTAAACACGTCGGATATCCGAATCCCTCACAACTAACTATTCTGCCTTGAAACTCTGGATGCGAATCATCAATTCCTGTGTCGAGAATTGCTAGTTCAACTTCATCGTCGTAGCCTTTTGTATAGTCCCAGACAATATTAGGGTTGTTATTATAGACCATTAAGACGTTCCATTTTATTTCTCCTGTCGCGTGAACTTCAATGTCTCTTTCAACGTATTTAACACCTATTAAGTTTTTGAGTAATTTAATTGAACTTTCAGAACCTTCTACGGCAAGTATTTTTGGTGTGTTTTCGTATTTATGAACAGTCTTTAGTCCTAAGAGTTTCATTAAAACCCCGTGTTTTAGTCCGGGTTTTTCTTTTAGTTTTATTATCCATCTATCGTTTTTTGCTAGAATGCTAGGGATTAAGAGCAATACTAAAGTTATTAAGAAGAGTGATAGAAGTTTCTTTGTCATACTAATAAAAATAACGATTTAAAGGATTATAAATTAACTGTCTATCAAAAAATAATCTTAAATTATTGAATAATCTCACGAATCTTCATAAAAATGTTATTAATGTTTTCTCTAACTAAAGAACTCATTTCGATTGCTGGTCTTAAATTAACTATAGCATTTATAACATTTTTGTCATACGGTATTTTTCCAAGAAACTTTTCTCCTGCCCATTTTTCTATTTTCGATGACATTTCCTTGTTAATATCCCATTTGTTTATGACCACACCAAATTGAATCTTAAAGTAATTCACCACTTCCAAAACTCTTTTTAAGTCATGAAATGCAGAAAGTGTTGGCTCTGTAACTAAAATTGCAAAATCTGAACCTCTTAAGGAGGCATTAACTGGACATCCTATACCAGCAGCAGAATCGATCAATGCTAGCTCATAGTCAAAATTATTCAATTTTTCTTTCAACTTGTCTACTATTTTTCCTGAAGAAGTTTCACCAGGATAAAGCTTTCCAGAAATTAAATAAAAACCATACTTTGTTTTTGTGATCAAGATTTCTCCATTAATTACTGGTTTAAGTTCGAATGCGCCCTTCTTGCAAAGAACTGTACAAGCACCGCATCCCTCACATAAGAACTTATTAACTATATATCCGTTTTTTGTTTTTTGGATTGCATTGAATGGACATATCTTTATACATTTTTTGTCAACGAGTGCTTTATTTTTTACATATGCTTTTTGAGAAACGGAAATTTTTTCAGTTTTTTCATACTTATTGACTCCCAACCACAAACCTAAATTTGGTGCATCGACATCGCAATCACACACCACAATTTTATTTTCTTTTGAAAAGAATAAAGCTAGAGAAGATGTTAGCATGCTCTTTCCTACTCCACCTTTACCAGATGCAATAACTATTTTCATACTTTTATCTTCCTAAGCACTTCCATTATTTCTTTTTTGTTTTTGAAGTGATGAAGATGGCTTTTACATTTACAATCACTACAACCAAATTTTTCTATGGAAAAATCTGCGTTTTTTTCAATTGCCTTTGATATCTCGCACTCCATTTTTCTTTTGCTAGGAAAAATAACTATGCTATCGATTAAGGTATTTGAATTTTCTAATAAATAGTCTATATGCCATTTTTTCTTTTTCTTTCTATTTAGATGTCTTTTGATTCTGTTCTCTATGTTTATTTTTTTGCCAATTGCTGAACCAACATATATGTAGTGTCCTTTAAGGAATTTGATTCTTCCTAATTTACCTATCTTGATTTTAGTATCTTTTTTTACTCTTGTTATTAACAAATAGGAACCTCTCATATTTTCACTAATTCTACAACTTTTTCTAGATTTCCTTGAGAATATGCTTCTATCAATTCTTTAGAATAAGGTATCTCTAATGATATTTTTACTCCAAATTTTTTTGCTATTTCTTGGATAATTTTTTTGTTTCCTACATTTGATTTATTCAAAATAATTTCCACCTTTAAATTTAGTTGTTTAGCTAACTGTAGAATTACTTGTAAATCGTATGCACCAAGAGGAGTGGGTTCGGTCACAGCATACACTTTATCGCAGTCAATCAATGCATGTATAACGTTGCAATGAGCTCCAGGAGCTGTATCTATTATAAAATAATCCGCCTTTACTCTTTCTGCTAGATTTTTTGCAACTTTTTTTGCTTCTCTTACTATCGGTGCAGTTTCTGTTACTGTTGATTTGGATATCCCTGTCACAAGCCAAAAATTTTTATCAACTCTGTTAATGTAAACTTTTCCTATTGCTTCTTTTTTGATTTTTATTGCATTGAAAGGACAGATATTCCAACATACTCCACAATTGATACATAAATCGTAAAAAAACACGGGATATCTGCCAGGTGACCAAAAAATAGCATTGCTTTTACATTTCTGAGCACAAATTCCACATTTCCTACATTTTCTTTTATCTAGCTTTGGAAAGTTTCTGTATATATATCTCGGTTTTTTTAGTTTTTGTTTAAGTAACACAAAATCATTTGGACATTCTATATCACAATCACATAAAACAACTCTTTTGCCTTTTTTCTTCAAATTTAGCGCTAGCAAAATAGCAAAAGTAGATTTTCCTACACCACCTTTGACACCAGTCGATGCAATAATTTTCATAACTTATACCTCTATAATTTTTCCTACTCCAGTTTCCTCATATATTTCTTTATAGTTTTGCGCTAACATCAATTGTAGTTCAGCTCCGCTACAATGTGCTGGGGCAATTTTTGTTATTTCAAGTTTTTTAAACCGACTGATTATTTTTTCGATTTCTTCTTTTTTTAGCCCGAATAAATGGAAGCCTCCAAGAACCATGTATATTTCTCCTGCAATTCTCTTTACTTTTTTGATTATGTTAATTATCCCGGGATGGGAGCACCCTACAATGATTATCAAACCTTTTTTAGATTTTATGAATAACGATTGCTCTTTTATGACATCTCCCATTTCTCCTGTGGTGTAGAAATCATCGAAAAGTTTTCTGGGTTTTGTGATTTCTATTGCTCTTTTGACTTTTCTATTTATAGTTTCTCTAAAGTTTTTAGAGAAAGATTTTAGCAGATATACAGTAATTTCGTTATTAAGTTCCAACAGATTAAGTAAACCTCCGATATGATCCCAGTGTTCATGAGATATAAAAATTTTATGTATATCACTGATCTGAATTCCTAAAGATTTCATGTTATCAATAAGTATATCTCCTTTGGCTCCTGTGTCAAAAAGCAGAGTTTGTTCATCTTTTTCTATTAGGCAAGAAAAACCCCAATCTGATTTTAACCCTTCCTTGAATGCTTTATTGTCATAGAGAATTGTTATTCTTAACATGAACTTTACCAGCCACCTCTAAATCTTCGTCTAAATCCACCAGGTCTAAAAGTTGGCGCCGATACTTCTGTTAGTTCTCCTTTTATGAATTTTTCAACAGCATCTTTAACACTCATTCCGCTTGCAATATAAACCTTAATTCCAGCTTGTGATAAGGCTAACATTGCGTTTGGCCCTATGTTTCCACATATGACAGCATTTGCACCTTTGGTTGCAACTAACTGTGCTGCTCTAATTCCAGCACCCCCACCAACCATTGCAGCTTCGTTAGGCACAAATTCAAAACCTTTAATTTTGTTATTTTCTATTTCTACAATGATAAAATAGGGACATCTACCGAATCGTATATCAACAAACGAACTAAGAGTGTTTCCAACTGATGAAACAGCAACTTTCATTTTACTCCTCCTCCTCTTTCTTTGTAGGTTTTGCTACATAGATTAGCTTGTCATCCATGAATTTATAGATATTTTCTTTTACAGTGTTTCCCTTTGCTTTATAAATTTCAGCAAGTTTATCTTTGAGAATATGGAAAGCTATTTCTCCTATTTCCTTTGTTATCAAACCATCTATTTTTTCTTTTAATACAAAATTTGCTGCACTCTTTCCAGCTCTTACTGGTCTTTCTTTATATGGATTCTCCTTAATGTAAAAATTTCTAATTTTTTTATTTTCTTTATCTATGCGTACGAATAAAAAATAGGGTGCTCTCCCAAAATGTTTTGAAATTTTTGATTCTAATCCTTTCTTATCCTCAATAGGGAATACAACTTTCACACGAGGTGCTTTGTATGGTTCTACGTGAATAGTAAATGAATCGATCTCTTTTATATTCTTTTTAATTGACTCTTCGATTCTATCGGCAATCATATGAGCTTTACTAACATCAAAATATTTGCTTACTTTTACTATTACTTCTCCGAATAAGAAAGGGCCAGATTTTCTTATTCTTAAATTTTCATAACCTTTTATCCCTCGTGTTTTTTTAATGATTTCTCCAACTTTCTTTATTATTTCTTTAGATGGTGAAACATCCATTAGAGCATATATTGAATCTTTTAAATTAAAGATGCCAACTTTCATGACTAGAAAAGAAACAAATATTGTAATGATGGAGTTTATATATGGTATATGATAGTATGTTAAAAAAAGTGCCAAAAAAACGATCAATGAAGAAAACACATCGGTTTTTCTCTCTTGAGAATTGGCAATTAATAATTTAAGGTTTAGTTTTTTGCCTTTTTTTTCTAAGTATTTTGATAGTAAAAATGAAGAGAAAAAAGATATAGCCGTTACTCCCAAGCTTTCGAGTGGCATGAGCAGTTTAGGTTCTATGAAGAGGCTCGAATAGCCTTCGATGAAAAAATTTGTTGCTGTATATAGTATGAATATTGAAATAAATAATGTTGCTAGATTTTCTGCTTTATAAAATCCATAAGGAAATTTTTCAGTAGGCTTTCTCTGAGAAATTCTTAAACCAATCCATGAAACAAAGTCAGTTACTAAATCCGCTAAGCTATGTAAAGAATCGGCTAGTAACAATAGATTTTTTGACAGAACACCAACTATAGCCTTTAGAAGGCTGAGAAGAAAAGTAGATAGAGCACTGACTTTTGCTGCTTTTTCTCCTTCTTTGAGTCTATCGATTCTTTTTTTCATAATTCTTATTTAGTTTTACTTGAAGAAATTGTCTCGTTTGGTATATAATAATTATCTCGTTTAGTGTAAATTCTTTATTCTTGTTTATAGGTTTCCAAAACTAGAGGAGGAAGTGTGTTTCGATTTGAAGACTCTTCTGGTTTCTGTAATTATATTTAAGATTAACAATAAGTTGTTTGAAATAATTTTCTTTTCACTAGATTTCAAGATTCTAAGCTACTTAAACAACTTTAATTAACTGTCTTTTTGCAACTCTTATATCCTCCTTTAAAATGGTTTTCCTTTTTGCAACTTTTGCTATTTCTATAGCCCCTCTTAGTACTTCTCTTGCAAACCTCTCAGTCAAATTCCTAATTTCCCTTTTAGCATCATCAGATATTTTCATGTTAAAATCAATTTTTCTTACCGTTCTCTTGAAAGGTGCTATTGGTAGTTCAGCTATTCAAATCACAGTTTTAAGACTTTCTGCTTTAATTTTGAAATTTTAAACTTATAAATTTTTAGTAATATGGCTTCTTGTTTTCAAAAAATTAGCAAGAAGTTCTAAATTTTAAAATTTTTGAGCAACACTACCGAATCATTTTAAGAATAAAGGGGACAGCAATATGATAGAAGAAGAAAAAATGAAAGACGAAGAACTAGAAGAATGGGGCGAAGAAGAAGAATGGTGAGGGGATAGAATGCCAAAGAAAAAGAAGAAAGGGTAAAATTGAATTTTCGTTGATTTGAATTTTTTTATTTTTTTCTACAAAAACCCCATCAATTAACTTTCCACTTGTTTTTCGTTCGACATCTATTAACCTATCATGAAATGCTTGTTCACAGTAAGGAGAGAACTAATGGAATTATATGTTGTAAAATTTTAGATTTCACACTCAAAAAAATAAATAGGAATTTGGGTTGTTGAGATGAAGGACAAATTACCTAAACAGAAATTATATTCCAAAATATGGCAGCTAGCTAAAGCTTATTATGAAAGGGGAAGGCCTAGTGACATTGCTCATATCAAATGGATGATGAAAGAAGGGGCGAAAATATGTAAAGAAGAAAACTTAGATGATTCTCTTTTAATGCCGTTAATAATTCTTCATGATATAGGATATTCCGCAATAGAGGAGAAAGAAAAATGTTTTACTAATTTGGTAAGAAGGCTTCATATGAAAAGAGGCGCTGAGATCGGAAGGAAGATTCTAGAAGAAGTTGGATATCCAAAAGAAAAGAC
>CAYWME010000021.1:0-5823 GCA_964459585.1 uncultured archaeon
ATTAAAAGTATAGAGAATGTGCTTAAAAGATATATACCAGCGCTTTCTGTGTTGGGCGGTGTTTTTATAGGTTTATTGGCTGCATTTGCAGATTTCCTAGGGGCTATAGGCACAGGAACTGGACTTTTGTTGACTGTGATGATTATTTATAACTATTATGAAATATTAAGTTCAGAAAGACTAGAGGATGCTCCAGCGATAGTTAGAAAACTGTTGGGTGAGTAAGATGTTTAAGTTACCATATGTTGGAATGTTTCTTAATGTTATGTTTTCCCCGGTGTTAACTTTAAACCCAGTTTTAAGTCTAACATTGATTAGTATCTTTTTGTCTTTATTGACATTTTCTATAACTAAGATTTTGTTGAAAAGATCAAAGTTAACAAACTTGAAAAAACAAGTTGAAGAGATAAGAAAAAATATAATAAGACTTCAAAAAGAAAAAAATGAGGAAAAAATAAAAGAAGAAATAGAGAATTTAATGAATCTTAATAAGCTATATCTTAAAAATTCATTGAAGATGATTGGAGTTTCTTTGTTGATCTTATTTTTGTTCTTTCCATGGATTCAAGAAAATTACCAAGCGATGTATGTTCAGCTACCTTTTAAACTTCCTTTGATAGGGGGAAAAATAAATTGGTTTGAATGGTATATTTTTGTATCAGTTATAGTTGGGTTTGCCATAAAAAAAATACTTGGGTGAAACTGTGAAAAGAAAAGCAAGAGTTAGAGTTGCTACAAGAACCATTACAAGAGTAGTTAGAGCAACACCTAAAATTGCTAAATGTGCAATTTGTAAGAAACCATTACACGGGATACCGAGAAACGTGAAAAAACTTCCAAAAAGCAAAAAAAGAGTTAGTAGAATTTATGGCGGATATCTTTGCTCTAAATGCTCTAGAGAATTGATAAAAAGAAAAACAATTGAGAAACTCTCAAAATAAGTTTTTATAAATTTTTGTACCAATTAGCTATTAATGAAATCAAAAGTTCCCCCTTTACATGAAAAACTTATGTCTAATCAAAAATATCGAAAATTTTTTGAGTCTATAGAAGACAGGGTTAAAAAAATTCGTAAAAAAGGCGAGAAGCACATCTTGATAATCTTAGAAAATAATGAAAAAATATGGATAGAAATAACACCAGAAGACGAGTGTGGAGAGCTCCCCCTTTTCCTAAATAACGAGATTCAAAAAATTTACTTTTCTGCTGATATACTCGCAAATAGTGAAAAAATTTCGTACTCTATCTTAAAAGATCAAATGGGAGTAATATCGGTTATCCCAAACCCGATAAAGCACATTAAAAATTTAGTAATAAGAAAATTTCAGGAAGGCGAAACAATAATCTATTTTCCAAAAAAAGAATGGGATGAGTTTTTATCAAGTCAAGATTATGAAGATATTCTAATAAATGCATTAAAAAAATATCATAACAGGGGATTATCGCATAACGATATAAATCCTTCGAATATTCTTATTTCTGGAGAAGATATAAATCTAATCGATTGGGAAACTGCTAGTAGCATTTACGGATACGATCTTGGTTATAGAGTACCATCACAACCCAAAGAATTAGATATAGCTAGATTAATTATAAGTTTTTCCTTCGTGTTGAGATATAAAAAGAAAGGTTGGAAAAAATTTACAGAAAACGTGATTTCCTCTTTTCTAGATAATGTTAATAGTAATATTCTTGTGAAAGCTGTCTGTGGCATAAAAGATTTCTATAGTATTGTAGATGATTTATACCAAAAAACAGACCCGGCGTTTCTCGGGGTTTGTGACTATATTATAAAATATTTAAGGGAGAATCGATCTAAATAAAGTTAAATAATTTTAAATTGTTTGACACAATAAATGATTTTTATGGCTTTGAATGTTGGTAGAGTTTGCATGAAAATAGCTGGGAGGGAAGCTGGAAATTATTGTGTAGTTGTTAAAAAAATCGACGATAATTTCATTCTTGTTACCGGACCGAAAGCGCTTACTGGTGTCAAAAGACGAAAGGTTAACATATATCACATAGAACCTTTGCCTTATACCTTGAATATAAAAGAAGATTCAAGTGATGAAGAGGTTCTGAAAGCCTGGGAAAAATCTAACCTCATCAAAAAGTTCGGACTAAAAAAACCGTCGATAGCCAAATTAAAAGAAAAGAAGAAAAAGGCAAAGGAAGTTAAGAAAGAAAAGAAGAAAACAAAAAAGAAAAAAACTAAATGAAAAACGACGGAACTTCTATGGCTTTAAACTCAAATAAATAAAACATGAATAGAATATATAAAACAAGTAAAATCAAACCCTCTCTTCTATCGAGTTTGCCTCTGCCGAAGCTCCCCAAAAAAACCCAAAGTAGCATTGTTGATAACAAAACAAAATAGGTCATCTCAGAGAAAATCGCAAAATCTATTGAAAGTGGCGAAAATATAAAAACAAACCCAAGAACTAGCGTCACATTAATCAAGCAAGATCCGATTATGTTTCCCAAAGCTAGATTAACATGCTTTTCTCTTACAGCAGCCCAAGATGTTGATAATTCTGGTAAAGAGGTCCCAACACCTATAATTGTCGCGCCGACCAAAATTTCTGGTAAGTTCAAAAATCTCGCGATGTTTGATGCGTATACAACTACAAATCTTGAACTAATAAAAACAAAAATTATGCTAAAAATTAAGATTAGTAATTTTTCGTAAAACTCTATCTTGAAAATAAAAGTTCTTGGGCTTTCTCTTTCTTTCAGCTTCTCAATCGTAATTTTTTCTTTTTTTGAGTAATATATGAATGCCATGAAGAAAAGAACCAAGACAATACCAATTAATTTGTTGTTCCAGTAAGTTACGAGAAGCCCTGTTAGAATCAAAGAAGTTATAGCTAAGACACTTAAAATTTTTCTTAAAGATTTTTCAGTAATCCTTAATGGTTTTATCAAAGCCAAGATACCTAATATAATACAGATATTTGCTAGGTTTGAGCCAAGTATGTTACCTATTGATATATCAACGCTTGTCGATTTTATAGCTACCAAAGAGATGAATAGCTCTGGTACACTTGTTAAGAAAGATAAGAAAAGAAACCCGATAACCATTTCACCCAATCGTGTTATCTTCGATATTTTAATGGCAGATTTAATTGCTAAATGGCTTGATTTAGACAGAATTGCCAATGAAATCAAAAACGCAAACAGGTCTACAACCCAATTCATAAAATTAATTTAGGACTTGAAGTTAAAATCATTGTACTTAATAATTTTATTTTTCAAGAAAACTTTCCTTAATTATGTGGTATATTAAAACCTATGAGGAAACAGACCCAGAGCATGGAAAAAGACCAGAAGACAGAAGTATAGAAGAGATGATAAAAAACGCAGTAATAATTGTTGATAAACATTCAGGACCAACTTCACATCAGGTCACTCAATGGGTTAAAGAAATTTTTAAAGTGAAAAAAGCTGGTCATGCAGGAACTTTAGATCCAAAAGTTACCGGAGTTTTACCTGTTGCATTAGATAATGCGTTGAAAGCTATGTCTGTTTTGATGGGTTTGGATAAAGAGTACGTTGGAGTTATGCACTTACATAAAGACATAGATATCGAGGCCGTGAAAAGAGTGATTTCTGAAAATTTTATAGGGGAAATAATTCAAGTTCCTCCGAAGAAATCCGCAGTTGCGAGAAGACCCAGAAAGAAGAAAATATATTTTTTTGATATACTTGAAGTTGATGGAAGGGACGTTCTTTTTAAAGTCGGTTGCCAGGCAGGTGTGTATATAAGAAAATTGATCGATGATCTTGGAAAGAAATTGGGTGTTGGTGCACACATGAAATAGCTTAGAAGAACAAAAGTAGGTCATTTTAGAGAAGACGAAGCTCATAGTTTGGTAGAAATAAGAGATGCTTATGAAGAATGGCTAGAGAATAAAAACGAAGAGCAATTGAAAAAAATTTTAATTCAGATAGAATACGCAATTCCTCATGTAAAAAAGGTTTTTGTAAAAGACTCTGCTATTCCGAATATAGCGAGCGGCGCACCTGTATATTCTTCTGGATTGGTTAGGATTCAAAAAGGGATTGTTCCGGGCGAAACGGTAGCTGTTTTATCTCTTAAAAATGAGTTAGTTGCATTAGGTATAGCAAAAATGGATAGCGAAAAAATGTATAAAACGAAAAAAGGACTTGCCATAAGAACTGACAGAGTGTTTATATCTAAAAATGTATATCCAAAAAAATGAGAATATGGGCAAAATAAAGCAAATTCTTAAAGAAAAATTAAAAGGAAAAGTTCCAGATAACTTATTACGTTTTTTACCAGCTGGGTATTTCGTAATAGGAAAAATATTAATTGTGGAGATAGATGAAAGGCTTAATGAATTTGAAAAAGAAATAGGTAAAGTTTTTTTGGAGATTTTTCCTTATTTGGAAACAGTTGTAAGAAAAACAGGGCCTCATGAAGGGGAAACAAAAAAGCCGAAAATAAAGATAATAGCTGGAAAAGAAAACACAGAAACAATTCATAAAGAGAATGGAGTGTACTTTAAACTCGATGTTTCAAAAATAGAATTCTCGAAAGGAAATAAGCAGGAGAGAAAAAAACTTATTAGTCTCGTTAAAAAAGACGAGGTTATTGTCGATATGTTTGCTGGGATTGGATATTTTTCAATCCCTATAGCTGTTCATGCAAAACCTAAGAAAATTTATGCGATAGATATAAATCCGATAGCTATAGAATACTTGAAAGAAAATTGCAGATTGAACAAGGTTTCTCATATTATTGTCCCTATATTGGGTGATTGTAGAGAAGTTGCAAATAAGTTGAAAAACGTTGCAGATAGAATAATCATGGGGTATATTCCAAACACAAGAAATTTTTTGCCTTTTGCTTTTAAAATGATCAAACAAAAGGGAGTTATTCATTATCATGACGTTTTTCATAAAAAAGAACTATGGAGTTTGCCAGAAAGAATAATTCGTAAAAAAGCCGACGAAAACGGGTTTAAAGTAAAAATATTAGAAAAAAGAATTGTGAAATCTTATGCCCCGAGAGTTTGTCATGTTGTTGTAGATTTCTTGGTGGTAAGAAAATGGGTTTGAAAGACGTTTGGAATAGGATTGCTGATGAATATGCAAAAAAGAAATATTTTGGAAAAGGACTTTTCAAAGAAGAGAAGCAAAATTTACCCAAAATTTTAAAGAATTGTAAAAAGATTTTGGATGTCGGCTGTGGTTCAGGAAGACATTTAAAATTCATAAAAAATCTTGGTAAAGAAGTTGTTGGTTTGGATTTTTCGGAAGAAATGATAAAAAACGCAAGAAAAGTTTTTGATGGTAAGTTAGTAGTTGCTGATGTGAGAAATTTACCATTCGAAGACAAGAGTTTTGATTGTGTGGTGTGTCTTGGGAATTCATTTGGATGTCTTTTCGATGAACAAAAAGCTTTAGATGAAATGATAAGAGTATCTAAGAAAAAGGTGGTAATTGAAATAAGAGTAGGTGAGAAAGAAGAAATTTATATCAGAAAATTTGGTGAGTACGAATATCTAGTTAAAGTTTGGAATAAAAACTCTTTTGAAAAATTCTTATTGAAGAACAATTTAAATTTTGAGAGGATAGAAGGCCATAAACTAAAAAACAGCAGATTTGTTTACTATGTGATTAAAGTTTAATTTTTCTATCTCAAATTAATTTTATGGATTGGCAATCATTGTATGTGTTTTTTTCTTATTTCGGTGATATCGCTTATTGGTTAGGATTTGCTATATCTTTTTTTGTTGTATATCCATTAATGGATAAAAAAGATAGGAGAAAAATTTTATGGATAGCAAAAATAATAAT
>CAYWME010000021.1:5833-7687 GCA_964459585.1 uncultured archaeon
CAGACGTGTGCTCTTCCGATCTAAAATAATAATTCCGTCTGTTTTGATTTCGTATGGCGTTACGTTTTTGTTAAAGATTTTTTTCAAGGTGCCAAGACCTTGCTTTGGTGAAATTGGTTGCCCTTCTACTTATTCTTTTCCAAGTGGGCATGCTTCTGTCGTCTTTGCATGGTTAACTTCTTTATTTTACTTTAAGAAGAAAAAAAGTTATCTTATTTTGTTACCTATACCTTTATTGGTCATAATTTCTAGGGTTGGTTTGGGTGTTCATACATGGTTAGATGTTATAGTGGGAAGTGCAATTGGAACCATCGTAGGAATCATCTATACTAATTCTTTTTTGTTTTTCACAAGAAAGGAAACAATCATTAAATTAAAACGAGAAGGATACTATATAAGAAAATTGTTTCACATTTTAGGCATATTGTTTGTGTTCTCTAGAATTTTCCTAGGTCAACTATTTAATTCGATAATATTGGGCATAGCTATTTTGATTTACAGTGGGTCTGAAGTTCTTAGACTAAAAAGAGTTCATATACCGATTTTTCACACAATAACTAAAATATGTGCAAAAAGAGGAGAGGCGAAAGACATAATAATAGCTCCAATTCTTTTCATGGGTGGTTTATTGATTTTGAATTTTTTTGATCAATTAGTTTATACTATAGGATCTATCGCTTTGATAATAGGAGACGGATTTGCTGGCTTAATTGGAAAACATTTTGGCAAACACAAAGTATTTTGGAGTGATAGAAAATCGTGGGAAGGTTTTTCTGCGTTTGCTATCTCAACTTTTTTCTATTATTTGATTTTTCTCAATCCGGTTTTTGCTTTAGCCTTATCTATTGTAGGGGCTTTTTTGGAATCGTTGTTGAGAGAATACGACAATTTATTTTTACCAATTGTTATGGGATTTTTGATAAAGCTGTTCACTTCCTTATAACTTACTCACTAATAGAAACAAATAAATTTGAATTTTCTTAAACTTAATGAGTTGGTTAAGATGAAAATAAGTGAAGTAAGATTTGGAATGAGAAATGTTAACGTAGAAGGAAAAATAGTAGAAATCTACGAAAGAAAAACAGTTTCGACAAGATACGGAAGAAAAGAAGTCGCAAATGCTACTCTAAAAGATGACAGTGGAGAAATTACTTTGACTCTTTGGGAAAAGCAAATTGACAAAGTCTCTGTTGGTGATAAAGTCAAAATTATGGGAGCATATGTGACAGAATTTAATGATAGACTTCAAATCAATGTACCCAAATCAGGCAGCATAGAAGTAGAAGAAAATTAAAAACTTATTCTTGTCAAATTAAAGTAAATTAAGTAGCTCAAGGTCTGATTCAAAGATGAAGAAGCCGGGGTGCCGGAACCAGGTTAACGGGCCAGCCTTGAGCTTGATGAGAAACTGGTTTGACTCCGAAAAAAAGATGAGGAGAAGGAGGTGACTTGAAAAAAGATAGCTGGTGCCCTTTACGGGCATGTGGGTTCAAATCCCACCCCCGGCGCATCATCCTAACTATTTAATGCTCAGAAAACAGTTCAGGAGTTTAATGAATTTTTGATTCTCTAACTTTTAAGAGATTTTCAAACAGCCTTTTTGTACTTTTGCTCCTAAAGGGTCTATTTTTCAGTTTTTCATTCTTTTTTATCCATTCTAAAATTTCTTCGTCTTTCATTTTCAAAATTCTCTTTATTTCTTTCCAACCGCTATCTGTTAGCATCCAAATGAAATCAAGATCATTTAGAATTCCTAAAATCTTGTCTTTTCGAAATAATTTGTGCTTTCCTAAAGCCCATGCATCATGAACAGAAATGTAGAAAACAATTTTCTCAGTCTTTTCTTTTGGATAT
>CAYWME010000022.1:0-7527 GCA_964459585.1 uncultured archaeon
TGTGATGATAAAGAAATCATAGAACATTTTTTGGTCAAGAAAATTTTTGAAAAATACGATATACCTACAGTTGAAATGAACGTTTTGGGACCACTAGATAAAAAAACATTGTTGAAATTAAGTTCCTATGCAAAAAAAGATATATGGCAAATTCATAGAGAGGTGACAGGTAAAACCGATGATCCAGTTGTTCTTTCAAGGATTATGGAATCGGAAATGAAAGACAAAAGAATTAGAGAGATAAAGGAAGCTGGAAAGAAAAATTTTAAAAAAATGCTTAGAGGGATTTTAAAACTACAATCAGACATTTTCTCTAGAATTATAAATTTGAAAGAAAATGTATCGTATAGACTGAATTTATCTTGGTTAACTGCTCAAACAACTTATGATTATAAGCCACATGATTTGGAAGAACTCGAAATAAAAAAGAGTTTTGTTAAAGAAACGGATTGGTTGTTAATAGTTCCAAAAAGTCTGTTTGAAATATACTTCGAGCCAAGTTCAAACAATTTAGTTAAACTCATCAAAGATTTTTCCAGAGAAGTATATAAATTTAGGACAAGATTACAAGAAATTGAAATAAAAGATACGATTTATCCTAAAGAATATGACCCAACATATCATATTTTAAAAGAAGCACAGAAATTAAAACCTACAGAGTTCTATCTTTTTCCTCTCGTTTCTCATACTGCCAAAACATTCAGTAGATTATTGTTCAAATTTGTTCCTGAGAACGATAAACAGGTTCTTGAATCTTTAAAAAGAAGAGGAATAGATATAGACGATTTCTTAGTTAGAATTATTTAACTTTAATAAAAAATCATCTATCGAGTTTTTTCATAACTTTTATGTTTGGAGTGTTTCTCAAAAAAATCTTAATTTTATTCAATCAATTTATTTGCCCCCTGCGGGATTTGAACCCGCGTCCCGAGCTCGAGAGGCTCGTATCCTTGACCGGACTAGACGAAGGGGGCACATACTTATTTTTATCAAAATTTTAAATAAAATACTTACTTAATTAAATTGAATGAGATGGCCTATTTTCTACAAAGACGATTTAATTGTGGGAAATCTTAACTCTCCTGTCGCTATCTGCACCTTATGGACAAAAAAAGAAGTCGTCGCAGAAAAAATCCCAAAAGAAAAATATTGTGTAATAGGAAACTTGTATACAGCAGAAGGAATAAACTACATAATAAGAAACATTCTAGCCTATCCTAGAATTAAGTACATGGTTCTGGTTGGTTCTGACATGATGAAAACTGGGGAAGCTTTGATAAACTTCATAGAAAGAGGAATTGATGAAAACTACAGGATAATAGGAGGTTTTGGATACATTCACAAAAAAATTCCAAAAGAACTGATAAACGTTTTTAGGCAAAGCATCAAAATAATTGACCTTAGGTCTCAGAACCCAAGGCACTTAGTAGAAAAAATAGAGGACATATCCAAAGAAACAACTAATAAACCTTTTACAGATCCTGTGATAATTGAAGAAGATGAAGAACCAATAGAAGAGTTAGATAAAGAAGATATAGTTTTTAGAGTCGAAGGAAACACCATAAGCGAAGTTTGGGTCAAAATTTTAGACATAGTCATGAAATTCGGTGAAATAAAACAAACAGAATACAACATAAAACAAAGAGAAGTTTTAGACGTAATCGCCGTAATAAACGGAAGAGAGGAAAATTTGCCTAAATGGCTTCCAATAAGCGAAAAAGAGTTGAAAACATATTGTGAAAGCTTTTTCTCGCCAGAAAAACCAGAAGGCGTAGATTACACATACGGCGAAAGACTTTTCAAATACTTTCTTTCTCACGTCCCATCAAAAACAGACAAAGAATTTATTGCAGTAATAAACCAAATAGACCATATAATCAAGAAACTAAAAGAAAAGCCATACACGAGAAGAGCTATCGCAGTAACATGGAAGCATGAAAAAGATTTGAATTCTAAACATCCACCATGTCTCATAGAGATAGTATGGAGCATAAAAAATAACAAACTGTATCAAACTTGTACTTTCAGAAGCCACGATATATACGGTGCTTGGTTACTTAATGTTTTTGCGCTAAGAGAATTGCAAGAAAGGATTGCGAAAGAAGTTAACGTTGATGTAGGAAGTTTGGTTGTAATTTCTGTTAGTGCTCATATATACGAAAAAGATTGGAAATATGCAAAAGAAGTTGTGAAAAAAGTTCTAAGAGGAAAAAAAATTGAATTCGAGCTAGATAGAAGAGGTTACTTCATCATAAGAATAGATAAAGAAAAGAAAGAAATTGTGGTTGAACATAGGCTTAAAGACGGCAGAAAATCTAGCTTCGAGTTCAGAGGCAAAAGCGCTGAAGAATTGTACAGAAGGATATTGAATGAAAATTTAGTCTCTAGACCAGATCATGCAGCGTATTTAGGAAAAGAATTGACAAGAGCTGAAATAGCCCTCAAAGAAGGAAAAGAATACGTACAAGACAAAGCTTAGATATACTCTATTGTGGCCGCTGGTTTAGTCGTAATTTCGTAACTTACAAACGATATATCATCAAACTGATCAAGTATTTTTTCTGCTAATTCTTTGAGAAAATCGAAATCGATTTTTGTCGGAATAGCAGTCATAAAATCCAAAGTGTTAACCGATCTTATTATAATTCCATACTTACCTTTGTTTCTTTTCGATATGCCGATGCACACTCTACAAATCTCTTCAAGCGTTCCTGTCAATTCATTTTGTAGTTTAAGCAATTCAATGAACTGTTTTTCTTTCAGTTTCTCCAAACTTTTCTGAAAAATTATCAAACTATATCCAGTAGTTCTTTCGTCACCCTTAACTCCAATTGACAAGTCTTTCAGAATATACGTTTCACAATCAAGAAACTTTTTTACAACATTTTCTTCAAACACATCGAGATTATTTGAAGTCAATATAGCAAAATATTGTGAAGGATTGAATTTCCTCAACGCTTTTTCCACAATGCTAGTAATTTTTTGTAAAAGTTTCACTTTTTCTTCTGTCACATCAGAAGTTATCCTACAAGCAAGACCAGGACCAGGAAACGGTTGTCTTTCATAAACATCTTTAGGTAAATTCAAGCATCGAGAGATTTTTCTTATTTGATACTTGAAAAACTTTCTAAACGGTTCTATTACTTTTAACTCCATTTTTTCTGGTAAACCACCAACATTATGATGAATCTTTATCAAGCCGGAATGCTTGCCTTTTTTGAGCTTTGAATGACCTCTAGTGCTTTCAATCACATCAGGAGCTATCGTACCTTGAAACAACCATTTTGCTTTCTGTTCTCTAGCGACTTCTTCAAAAACTCTTATGAAAGTCTCTCCAATCACTTTTCTTTTCTCATCAGGATCAACGATACCTTTTAATAAATCATAGAATCTTTTTTTGGCGTCAACAAAAACTACATTCAGTCCAAGATTTTTTAAATTCTCCACTACATTTCTACTTTCGTTTTCTCTCATCAAGCCGTTATCTATATGAACACAAACCAAATTTTTTCCAAGTGCTTTACTAGCTAAAAAAGCCAATGTTGTTGAATCCACACCGCCGCTTACTGCTATGATAGCCTTTTCTTTAACTGTTTCTCTTATTTTGTGTATTGTTTTGTTTATGAAGCTCTCTACGTCCCATTCGATTCTTTCACCGCTTACAAACCTTCCAAAATTTTTCAATAAGATATACCCTTTGGGTGTATGAGAAACTTCTGGATGAAATTGGACTCCAAAAATTTTTTTATATCTAAAAGCAGCTATGACTTTTCTGCTGTCAATTTTAGTAAAACCTAAAACTTTCACATGATTTGGTAGCGAGGCCACTATATCTCTATGGCTCATCCAACAAATTTCTTTTTCATCCCAACCTTCAAAGATCTCGTCTTTCTCAGAAAGATAAAACTCAGTAAACCCAAATTCACCCTTTTCGCTTTTTTCAACAGTTCCTCCTAACAATTTTGCTAAAAGTTGATGACCATAGCAAATTCCCAAAATTGGTATATCCAAACTTATTATTTTTTCATCTAATTTGGGGGAAGTTTCATCATAAACAGAGTATGGTCCACCCGATATAACAATTCCTTTAACACCATCTTCTTTCAATTTTTCCAGAAGGGTTTCAAACGGATATATTTCTGCTTTAAAACCTTGCTCAAGAAAACATCTCCTTATATTCCACACGTATTGTCCTCCGAAATCCAATATAGCGATCATGCTAGCAACTCAATATTTTTTCAAGACAGTTTTTTTCAATAGCTTTTTTTATTTCAATCACTATTCTCCTTCCCATTGACATCTCTTCATCAAAATAAAAAACAGAATAAGGTGAATCTTTTATAAACAAATTTGTTCCAGCAACAATTCTCAAAGACGCTTCAAAAACCGTAAACCCGTTTCTAGGATGATACACAGTTTCTAGACAGAAAGGCCCTATTATCCCTGGTGGAAAGAGTTTCCTAGATGCGTCTAAAATTTTTTGCCCTATTTCCAAAATTTCTTTCAATAAACTTTCTCTAAGAACAACTGGGATATTACCACTTACCGTATAATCTTGAAACTCTTTTGGAAAAAAATTCAAACCCCTATATATTTCGTCTATCGTTTCTATTCTTTTATCGATACTTAACAATTCTAATCTGTCCAAAATTGGTGAATAAAAAAAGTGTGGATAATATCTTACACCTATCAGAAAATTTTGTATGATTACATCATCCTTATTCAAGTCTCTTTTTTTAATCTCTGTTTTTAACTCTCTACCTTTTGCTAAGAAATAGCCAGAACCGCCCTTTGCACCATGAAATTTTACAAAGTATATTTTTTCATCTTCGAGTTCGTTTAAATTATAGTTCCTTGGCGTGTTTACACCAGCTTCTCTAAAAAGAATTTCTTGTTTTAATCTATTCGATTCCCAAATTAGACCTTTCTTGTTCCCAAAAAAAGGAACTTTGATTTTCTTGAGATTATTGAGATAAGCTATGAATGAACCATGAGGCACGAGAACACAATTCTTTTCAATCAACTTTTCTTGAGTTTCATTACTTTCCAAATCTTTAAAATTGTTGACAATCAAAAATTCGTCTGGCTTTCCCAGCGGAAAACTTTCATAAACTTTCATTCTCTCTTTAGTTGTTATTCCTATTGTTTTGAAGCCCTCTTTTCTCGCGCCGTGAAAAATTTGTAAAGCCGAATGTGAACATAAAGTTCCTACAGAAATTTTGTTCTTATCATATTTTTCTATCATGTTATCAATTCCTCCAATCTATCTTCTTTGATTCCACGCCTTATTTCCATAGCGATTCTCTCACCAACGCTAACGCTTCTCCTCCATTTGTAAAAAGAGTAAGGAGTGTAAGAAATTCCTGGTGAGCCTGGAGACCTTAAACTAACGTCAAAAACAACAATTTTTTCTCTATTTTTCTCTGGGACAACAACTGCTTGCAAAGCAAAAGATCCTATTATGCCAGGTGGATATTCTTTTTTTACAACTTCAACGAATCTTTCTCCCATTTCAAAAACTTTTTCTAAAAAAGATTCTCTTATCGTGCTAGCTATATGGCCAACCTCTATGAATTTCAAATGGTTTTTCTCTAGGGCATCTTTTTGCCATTTCCATGGAATTCTAACAATCCCTTCTATGTTCGTTTGTCTTCTTGTGTCAATTCCCAAGAGTTCTAATTCGCTTTTGATAGGAGAATAGAAAAAATTAAAATTGAACTGAGGTCCCACCAAAAATTCCTCTATCACGGCTTTTTCAACAGATTCTCTAGAAATAGTTCCTTTTTTTATAAGGTCCTCCGAAGTCCTTTCAAATTCTTCTGGTGAAGAAGCAAAAAAGAAAGCCCTTTCATAACTTCTTTCCTTTTCTTCAACTTTAACTATAACTAATCTATCGATTTCATCGTAATTTTTGAAGATTTTAGGTATATCGATTCCAGTTTTTTTCAAAAGATAGTACTGGTTTTTTTCAGTATGCCTTTCTTCTGCTTTCAAAAGCTTTCTGTTTCCAAAGAGAGGAATCTTGAATTCGTTTTCTATACTATCATATCCCACATAAACACAAAAAGATCTATGTGGAACAAAAATTGTGTTTCGATTTAAGAGCTTTTTTTGTACATCTTTGTTCAAAATTTCTTTAAATCTATTCAAAACAATTGTTTCATCCACACAACCAATTTGACCAACTGTTTTATAGTACCTATCATATGTTTTTTCTCTACCTTTTTGACAAACGACTATTGTTCTGAAATTTTGTTTTTTCGCACCTGAGCAGATATCCAAAGCTGAATGACTACCAAGAGTTCCAATAGTTATATTGTTTTTATCGTAACTTTTTAGAGTTTCTAGCAGTTCATTTTTTTCTATCATTCATACAACCTTTTAGCTTGTTCTTTTAAGTTGCTAAATTCTTCGTATACATCCCCTTTACAAAAAATTGGCAAAACAGAAGCAAATTTCAACTTACCTTTTTTTATCTCTTCAAAAAATTGCTTCCATGGCCAAGGGCCCTCCAACCATATCGTTGATATACCAACTATTTGTGTGTCAATGCCTTTTAGAGATTTAACTCTTTTTATTAATTTAAAGAGTGCATTAATAGTTCCACCAGTTGATATAACATCATCAAATATCAAACACTTTTTCTCACCAAGATGCTTTGCTTCTTCTGTATCCAGCACAAGATCCTGTTCTTTTTGTGTCGTTATGGATTTCACACTAACTTTAATCCAATCTTTCATATAAGCTTTTACACTTTTTCTTGCAATAACTATCTTATCTATTCCTAAATTTTTAGCAAGAAGGTATGCAAAACCAACCGATTTAACTTCTGGTGTTATTATTGTGTCAATTTGTTCATTCATATACTTTTTCGCTATTTCCTTTGCAACGACGTCAGCAAATTTCACATCTCCAAGAACTACATTAGCATTTGAAGCTATCCATACATTTTCATCAACTTTTACTATAGGCAAATCTCTCTTAATTTCATAAACTTCTGTTGTGTAGATTTTTTCTTCATTATACTTCCTGACGGATTGATCAATCAAACTACCATAGTTCATATATTTCACCTCCAAACAAAATCCTGGTCGATATACCGAGTATCAAGATTAAGATCGAAACTACAATTATCATTGCATCAGATTTGGTTAGTTGTTTTTCTTTGTAAAATTTTTTGTTTTTTTGGTATGCGTCAAAGTTTTTCAATGTCATTGCTATGTTTATTTGATCTGCTAATCTCATTCCTCTGAAAGTCAAGGGAATCAAAATTGGAATATGATTCCTAATTCGTTTGAAAAGATTTCCTTTGTCAACTTCTAAACCTCTTGACATCTGTGCTTCCTTTATTTTCGTGAATTCTTCGCCCAAACTAAATATCAATTGAGCAGCTAAACCAAAAGTAAACGCCAAATAGTATGGAATTTTCATTTTCACTAAAGAGGCAACAAAATCTCTTATTGTTGTAGTCATGAAGAAAAGCGTTGGAAAACCAATTGAAATAATGGTTCTTAATGGCATGATAAT
>CAYWME010000023.1:0-7407 GCA_964459585.1 uncultured archaeon
TTTGAAAAAAATTTCTAGATTGTCTCCTTCAAAAATTTCACTAGAATCTAAAATTATTATGCCAGTCAGTTTTGAAACAGAAAATCTAAAAGACGTAGAATTTGTTTGATTCGACTCATCTACACAGAAAATTTTTCCTACATACTCCTCGTTTCTAAAGATATATCTAGAATCGATTGTCAACTCATATAAGTTTTCTGTTTTTGTGAAATAAAGCTTTGGTAATATAATAGTTTCACTCTGTATTAAAGCATAAACATCCGATATAGTAGAATTACTTGAACAATTTACTTTTATGGTTAGGTTTTCCCCTATCCACAGATCCCTTGATGGTAAATATTGTAGATTTGAAATTATTGGATAAGCTGATGCTGAGGTAGAAAAAATCATAAAAGCTAAAACAAAGAAAAAAAGCTTACCTTTCATTCTTACACCTCTTAACCACGTATACGTTTGCTTTTCCAACTTTGTAAAATTCTAGAATGCCGCTGTTTTTTAAGGCCTCTAAATATCCAGTAAGTAGATCTCTCCTAACATTAAGTCTTCTAGAAAGCTCTCTTATGGAAACGAGTTCTCTGCTTAGAATTTGTATAATCTTTTCTTCAATTTCTCTTGTAGTAATTTCTTTTGTATTCATCTAAAATATTCTTGTTTATTTGTATTTTAAAAAACATGGCAACCACATGGCTAGTTTCCAAAAAATATGAAGTCTAGTAGATCTTGGATTAAACTAAAAATTGTTGGTTTGTTTTTTCTTAATATAAAGTCGAATTTATTAACATATATGATGTTTTTGCTTGTTCCTATTACAAGAAAGGAAAAACTGTCTTCATAGAAAACCTGTGGCATATAATCTATCTTCAATGGATAAACCTTACCTGCTTTTATGTTGTTATATACTGATTGTTCAAAGATCCAACCAGCTGGATATTCATAGGGAATTATTGCTAAAAAATCGAAATTTTTCAGTGGTTTAAGATCAAAAGCCACATATTTATCATGGACTCTAAAATTCTTTATCTTAAATACATTTGAGAAATTCCAGTAGATGTCATGTATTTTTAAGTTGTCAAATCTTTCTATCATCTCTTGTGCAAAATAAGTTCTTAATCTATATTTTAAAACTCCTGAAGAATTAATAAATGCGTATACATTCGTTTTTTTCCTTTCTCCTGGATATAGAATTTCTTCTTTTCCCCA
Source organism: uncultured archaeon (assembly GCA_964459585.1). Classification (GTDB taxonomy): domain Archaea; phylum Aenigmatarchaeota; class Aenigmatarchaeia; order CG10238-14; family EX4484-224; genus EX4484-224. The sequence continues at coordinate 1,201 of CAYWME010000023.1, forward strand.
AAAAGTTCTGTTATTTATATCGATTCTTACCCTACTCCTATATACATTGCTTCCAGTATTGTAAAGCTCAAAAGAAAAATTCAATAATCCATTTCTGTTAGTCACATTAAAAGATAGAATTTCTATCGAAAGTTTTTTGTTAATATCGACTTTTATCAAAGAAGAATTAGCAGAAACACTAATTAAAATCAAAAAAAACAAAAAATATGCTAAATTCTTCGTCTTCATTACTATCAAATTTTATTTATTAAACTTAAAATTCTTTTTAATCTCGTCCCACTTATAGTAGACTATTGAAGCTAAAACAATCAAAAACACTATAACTATGTAGTACCAGTTAACTTTCTTTTTTATTTCTTTCTCTCTGATTATTCTTTGAACTGTAAAATTTGTCTCAAATTCATCTTGCCCGGTTCCAAAGTTCGTATAAACTCTAACCGTGTAGTTACCCGGAGAAATGTCAATGGGTAGTTTCACGCTCATTAAACCCATTGAATCAGGAGCTAGTTTTATTAAAGGTGACTTTAACTCATATAACAAACTACCGTCTTTATATATATTGAATGACGAATAAGCAGAAATAGAAATAGTTCCGGTATTTTTGAAATAACAATTGAGACTATAGTCCTCTAAAACAACGTCAAGAATCTTACCTTTTCTTATGGCTTTTCCTGGAATTCTAAACAGCACGTTCATAGGAACTACAGATACTACCATTGTCCCGACTCTTCCACCAGCTTTAGTAGTTATTTTTGGTTTAGGTCTAATCGTAACTAAATGCCATCCTGGTTCAGCATCATCTGGTATATCTAGAAAGAAAGTCACTTTTTCCCAACCTTTTATAACGTTTTCTGTGTCTGTTGGTTTTATTACAATCGTTTTAGAGGGAAATCTTATCCAAGAGTTTGTATTCTCTTCAGAATAATTTAAATAATAGCTTTTAAAGTCTCTTGAAAAAAAATCTTTACTACCAGTAGATACCGTCAGTTCGACTAAAAATTCTTCTGAAGAACTTGTAATCAAGTAAAATTCATAGCTATGAACTCCTTTATCTACTTCGTCAAGAATTAAATTTGGTGGTGAAACTCCAACAGAGAGTATTTGAGAAAGGGATGCTCTAGACAATAAAAACATAAAAAACAAAGAGAACAGTTGCGTTCTAATTGACATAACTAATAATTATTGCACTAAGAGTTAAAGTTAATGTTAAATATATACTTTTGCAAAAAATATTTTATGAAAAAACATCTCGCCTTGATGTTCTTTTCGGTTCTAAGTATTCTACTAGTAGTTAAACCGGTGTTTTCTGTCATAAACACTTCAACTACTTTAATCAATGTGACAATTTCTACTTTAACTGCAATCGAGGTTTCACCACCATCATTGAACTGGACCGTAGAAATCTATCCTGGTTCAGTAGGAGAAAAGAAAAACATAACAATAAGAAATGTGGGTTCAGTAAATGTTTCACAAATTCATGCATATATAGACACATTAACTACAGAACCACAAAGACCGTATGGAACACAGGACCCATCTAAGTATTCGGCCGGCGGTTTAGTCGTGATACATAATGAGACCGATTCGATTTGGAGGTTTGTTGGTAGAATTGAGTGGAATTGGACAAGTAAAATACCTGATTCAGATCTATCGGCAGTAACAAGTCCAGCATCGTGGGGTTTCTTTAGAAATACAACTTACGACTATATGTGGGTTGCGGGAAATGGAACGGATGGGTTCTGTAATGGTACCAATGCAGAGTTTGCCATAGAAGACGACCAAGATGATGGTACAATAGACACAAGAACCCCAACAACGACAAGCATAACTTATAATGGTGGGTTTGAAGATTGGGGTATTTTTACTATAGGTGATGCAAGAGTGCATAGTGGATATTGCGTGGCTGTATACTATGATTGTACTAAAATATATTTCTATAGATATGATAGAAGATCTCCGTTCTCAAATTGTGGAAACTCGTATTATCTAACAACACATGAGATTGCACCGGGTGAATTCATAACCATTCCACTAAGAGTGTTTGTACCAAGAGGTATACCAGCAGGTGATTTGACTAAAGCAACATTGACTATAGAAGCGTCCTCTGCTTAAACATAAGACTCTAATTTTATTTTATTTTTGATAATTTTTCTTCAATGCTCTTCAATTTATTGTTTAGATTTGCTTTCATAGTTTCATAAGCACCTACACTTATCAATCCTTCTTTCCTTTCTTTTTCTATAACTTCCAGCGTTCTTAATATCTTCTCTTTCTCAGCTAGTAAACTTTCTTTTTCTGGTTTTCTCACCTTAACTCTCTCTATCAATCGACCTACAACAGCAATGTAAGGTCTAATTTCTTCTACTTTCAATTTTTTCTTTTTATACAAGAAGAAAATAAAAACTGTTATTCCGGATATAGTTAAAACAAGTATTACAATCAACCATAATGGGAAACCCACTCTTCTTGGTTTTTCCAGCTTCAAAAGTATTGAAAATGCTTTTTCGATTAAGGTTTTTGCAGATGATAAATCATCTAAAGCGTTTCCTAATTCGTTTCTATCTATTTTATCTTCTGCAGAAGAAATTTTGTCTTTAATTTCTTCTATTAAAGCGTTTACAGGAGTTACATCTTTACCTTCTTTTTTAGCGAGATTTGTTTGAAGCGTCAAATTGATGAATCTTTCTTTAACGTCTAACAATTCTTTATCCAATAACTCTGACAAAGACCTATAAATGGCTAAGGTAGATGTTTTTTGGTCACTAACCAAACTAGAAGTTGCTATAAAAGTTATTGGATAGTCTCCTACGTTTGCATTTTTCGGGATATTGAAAGTAACAACAAAAACTGTTGTATTTGTTGGTGCTAATAACACATAATTAGAAGGTGCCACTTGATACCAGTTTTGAGGTATACCTGTAATTGCTAGACTCACGTTTTCTAAGTTTAGCTGTCCCGTATTCCTTACTACTATCGTTTCCATTACAGTTACTCCTCTAGCAACTCTCACAGTTCCAGGATATTTTTCTATTAATAAACTAGAAGTTGGTTGTGTTTTTGGATGGGGAACTGGCGTAGGTACGCCAACATAGCCAGATGGAACTTCTATTATTTGTGTTGGTCTCGTAACTTCTTTTTTAGTTACTACTAAAAAACTAGCGTTAGCCATGATGGGTGGTTGAACTGAACTATATGTCACTTTTACATTAATGAAATAGTTTCCCAGTGGCTGGTTTGAAAAAATATAAGCACTTCTTGTGAAAGTCTGATTCGATAGCGCTCTTGTGTAAACTGCTTCGGCAGATTGATAATATTTTTCTCCGGTTGGAGATGAAACCCAGTATTCCAGATAAACATCTTGAGAAACTTCACCCATGTTTATGATCAGAATGTTGAAATCTAGGTACTCACCTTGTGGAACTTCATATTCCAATGGAGTTACCTTAACATCGTAAGGACCTCCATGAGCAACTCTAAATGCTTTTAATTTCATAGTTTGAAACTCTCCTTGTGTTACGTTCAAAACAGCTAAAAACATTCCAGTGGGAGTGTTGGATGGCATTGCATACTGATATGAGTAAAATCCTGTAGACTCCTTTGTCATACTAGACATAGTAGTAGAAAAATAAAGATTACCGGCTGGATCGTATACGGTTAAGCTTATGTTATCTGGATCGACTGGTCTGCCTTCACCATTGTAAACCAAAATTCCGAATTTCATTATATTTTCAGGATACCAAACAACAGCGGTTTCTACATCAGCAAACAGACCAGTAACTGTTACGGTTCTGGAAGTGACTTCGAATTGATAATATTCTTCGTGATATATTGTTTTGTTGATTACATCATCGTATATCTCTGTACTTGATATTAAAGTATAATTTCCAATAGGAGCATCAGAAGATATATCAAAAGATGGCAATGGGCTTATTATTCCGTCCGAATTTGTTTGGTGCCTTGAATAATATATGTAATTTTGAGATGGATTTCTTATGTAAAAACTGACATTCATACCCTCTATCGGATTGTTGTATATATCTTTAACCAAATAGTATATCGAGCCAGTGTCCCCCTGATAATATTTTTCGGAGAACGTGGATATCGTTATATTGACAAACTTGTAAATTGTGAAATTAGAGTGTTCAATTCCTAAGTTTCCTATGTTATCCTCAGTATAAATTGTTACATTATATACACCTCTTAACATAGTGGTTCCTCCGTTTTGGTTTGGATAGTATAAATCCCATGTACTTATGCTTCCAAAAGAGTCTATTAAATTTAGATTGAATGTTTCAGTGGTTCCATTAGGCATGGTTATGTTTGCCTTTACATAAGATATCCCAGAACCGGAATTGTCTGTTATCTTAACATAAATGTAGATGGAATTGTTTTGCATTGTTTCATTGGGTATAATTGAATATTCTATTAGGGGAGGTGTATACGGAAGTAAAGAAACTATTAATGTTTGATTATCTGGATTAGAACCATTTTGGTATGCGTCGACCAAAAAGGTAGAATTGTAAACGGCTTCTGGCACTTCTGTCACATTATAGAGAACAGCAAAAACATGCCAACTACTTCTCTGAATTCTAAAACTTGTTTCATTGACTTTTGTATGATTGCCTTCTTCAGGAATTACATTGAAATCTATGTAGGTATTTCCTAAGTTTGTCACATTTACTTCACATGCGACTCCTTCTGGAACTCGTTGTGATTTTTCACAGTATGTTGGCTCCATGTACCATGTTCTATTTTCCAATACTGTCACATATATCGTTAGAGTATCAAAGCCGTCATTAGAAGAAGATAAATTTATTGTTCCTGAATATGTTCCTGCTGGATATGAAAGAGGTACTGAGACGTTTACTGCTACTGAACGATTTTCTCCTTCTGGAATGGAAGAAATTGAAGATGGGTTAAAAGTTACAGTAAAGTCTGTACATACTGTGCCCGAAGAACAATTGAAAGAAATAGAAGTCAATTGGTCGTTACCTATTGATTGGATTGTGAAGTTGGAAATATAGTTTTCAGCAGCATCTAAGGCATTCCCGGATATAGAATCTTCAAAAACATTTAAAACGGGGTTTGGTTCAATAGTTACTAAAAAATCGGTTTGATTAGTTCCAATTGAATTATTTAAATTAAGCCATTTTGAATTGAAATTAATGTAATAGTTGCCTGGTTGCTCGTTTGGTTGTATGTTAATCAAAAAATATTTTATACAAAATTCCCCGCTTGTTATGTTCCCACATTGCTCAAAAGTCGAATTTGAAGACCAACCTGATGGTAAGGAGAGTGAAACATTTAAAAAATTAGCACTGCTATTACCCGTGTTTATTAATTTCAATGTAAGACTAAAATTTTGAGCGCTCTTCGTTGTATAATTCTTCGGCATTATTTCAAATGCAACAACTGTTGTGGGTTGGACTGTTACGTAGATTGTTAATGTATCAAAGCCGTCATTAGAAGAAGATAAATTTATTGTTCCTGAATATGTTCCTGCTGGATATGAAAGAGGTACTGAGACGTTTACTGCTACTGAACGATTTTCTCCTTCTGGAATGGAAGAAATTGAAGATGGGTTAAAAGTTACAGTAAAGTCTGTACATACTGTGCCCGAAGAACAATTGAAAGAAATAGAAGTCAATTGGTCGTTACCTATTGATTGGATTGTGAAGTTGGAAATAATAGAATAGCTTCCTTCTTTGCCTATGCCGCTTATAGAATCTTCAAAAACATTCAATAATGGGTTCTGTTCTATAGTAACATTTAATGTCGTTTCGTTGGAATCTAAAGAGCTGTCTGGATTCTCCCAGTCAGCAGCAAAATTGATGTAATAAATTCCTGGTTGTGTGTTCGGGGAAGTTGTGATATTAAAACTCTTCAAACAGTAACTGTTACTATAAATGTCTCCGCATTCTTCGGAGGTTGAGTTGGAGGACCAGCCCGAAGGCAGAGAAAGCGAAACGTTTGTAGACCTAGCTATACCATTCATATGATTTGACAAATTTAGACTTACTTCAAAACTTTCGCCATGATTAAAAGTTACGTTTGTCAAATTAACTTTAGGTGGTATTAAAGTCATTTCTAGAGAAATCTTGGGTGATTCTGTTATAAATGTATCATTATCTGTACCAAAATTTCCATCCTTCGTGACATTACATGTTAAAGTATATATTCTGATTGTCGAAGGTGCAGTAAAATTCA
>CAYWME010000024.1:0-7360 GCA_964459585.1 uncultured archaeon
GCTGACGCAAGTAAACTGAACGAAATTGTTGAAATAATCAAAAGTGAAGAAAAAGGCGATAAAGGAATTTTGAAGTTGTCAGAAAAAGGCTTTATCGTAGCAACTAACGACAGAAAATTAAGAAAATTGTTAAAACAAAAAGGGAGTAGATGTATTTACATCAGAAAAAAGAAATATTTAGAAATAGGTTAAAATTTTAAATTGATTGATACCAAATGTTAAGTTATAGTGAATTATATGTTTACCTTCGATATAATCTATGCAATTGGAATTGCTTTCTTAAGCATAATCTATTCTCTATTTGCAGCTCTTTCTGTTTTGAAAAGACCAGAAGGAAATGAAAAAATGAAAGAAATATCAAAAGCAATCAGAGAAGGTTCAAGAGCTTATTTGCTTCGACAGTACTATACTATTTTGCCAATCGTTTTCGTTTTGTTCGCTCTATTATGGCACTTTTTAAACCTTTACACAGCAATTTCATTCGTAATAGGAGCGTTCTTCTCGGCTTTGGCTGGATATATCGGAATGAATGTTTCAGTAAGAGCTAATGTAAGAGTTGCCAACCAAGCCAAAAGAGGCTTGAAAGAGGCTTTAGAAGTTGCTTTTAAGGGAGGTACTGTAACTGGTTTTATGGTTGTAGGTCTTGGGCTCTTAGGAGTCTCCTCACTATACTATCTTTTTAATGATATACGACCTGTAGTTGGTTTTGGATTTGGAGCGAGTTTATTAAGTCTTTTCATGAGAGTAGCTGGTGGTATATACACAAAAGCTGCAGATGTTGGTGCCGACTTAGTTGGAAAAGTCGAAAAAGGTATTCCAGAAGATGACCCGAGAAACCCCGCTGTCATTGCTGATAATGTTGGTGATAATGTTGGTGATTGTGCTGGAATGGCTGCAGACTTGTTTGAATCTTATGCAGTAACTCTGATTGCAGCTGTTCTTCTTGGCTTAACGTTTGGTCAAACGGAAGTTATATATCCGTTTATTCTTGGTTCGTTACCAATTGCGGCAAGCATTCTTGGAACATTCTTCGTAAAATTAGGAAGAGATAAAAACATATGGAAAGCTCTGTACAAAAGTGTTTGGGGGAGCGTTATTTTTTCGATAGTATTTTTGTACGCCGTAACTTCTTATCTTTCAATTAAACTCGAATACTTCTACTCTGCAGTTATAGGAATTGTCATAACTTTATTGATAGGATACATAACAGAGTATTACACATCAAGAGAAAGAAAGCCTGTTGTAGAGATTGCTGAATCTTCTTTAACAGGAGCTGGCACAAACATAATAACTGGTTTGGCTATAGGTTTTAAGAGCACGACTCCAACTGTATTGGTAATAGTTGGTGGTATTATTCTTTCTTACATGATCAGCGGTGCTTATGGTGTAGCTTTAGCTGCTCTTTCCATGATATCACTAACTGGAATAATAGTTTCAATAGATTCTTATGGACCTATAACAGATAATGCTGGCGGTATATCTGAAATGGCAAACCTTTCTTCAAGGGTCAGAAAAGTTACGGATGCTCTGGATGCTGTAGGAAACACAACCAAAGCTGTAACAAAGGGATTTGCAATTGGATGTGCTGCGTTGGCCGCTTTATCCTTATTCGTTGCATACGCACAAGAAGTAAACTTAACTTCGATAGACATACTTGAACCAAACGTTATTGCTGGTTTATTTATAGGTGGGGCTTTGCCATTTTTGTTTTCAGCTTTTTGTTTAAAGGCTGTTGGAAAAGCAGCTTTTTCAATAATAGAAGAAGTTAGAAGACAATTCAAAACAATCAAAGGGCTGATAAGAGGGAGAGCAAAACCAGACTATTCAACATGTGTTGACATAACAACGAAAGCATCTCTAAGAGAATTCATAAAACCTGGTTTATTAGCCATAGTCTCGCCTTTGCTGGTCGGGTTTTTGTTTGGTCCACATGGTCTGGGAGGAATGCTTGCTGGAAGCATAGTCACAGGCTTTTTGTTAGCCATAATGATGGCTAATACAGGTGCTGCATGGGATAACGCAAAGAAGTACATAGAAGCTGGGAATTTTGGTGGGAAAGGCTCAGATGCTCATAAAGCTGCAGTCGTAGGAGACACTGTTGGTGACCCATTTAAAGACACGGCTGGCCCAAGTCTTAACCCCTTGATAAAAGTAATTAACATGCTAGCTTTCTTGTTTGCATCGTATTTTGTTTTGTATGCTTTATTATAAGGTGAACTGATGTACAAAATATTAACTCTTAAAGACACTGTAAGAGTAGAACCAGATAAACTTAAGTACAATCTAGAAGAAGCTATAAAGAAAACCTTACAAGAAAGATACGAAGGAGTAATTGATAAAAAATTAGGCGTAATATTGAGTGTAATCGAAGTTGTAAGAATTGAAGACGGAATTATTAAGCATACAGACCCAGCAATTCACTATCCTTGTATATTTGACGTTCTTGTGTTTTATCCAGAACTTCACGAGCTTGTGGAAGGCGAAGTTGTTGAAAACGTTGAGTTTGGAAGTTTTGTAAACATTGGTCCTTTAGATGGTTTGGTTCATATTTCCCAGCTGATGGATGATTTTGTTAGTTTTGATAAAAAGAACTCGAGCTTTTTGGGAAAACAAACCAAAAAAGTTTTGAAAGAAGGCGATAAAGTGAGGGCTAGGATCATATCGATCTCTTGGACAGAACAAAGAAAAATAGGTCTAACTATGAGGCAACCTGGTTTAGGAAGCCTAGTGTGGATCGAGGAAGAAAAGAAAAAGAAAAAAGCACAAAAGAAAGAGGTTAAGAAATAATGCCAAAGACTTTATTCGCATGTAGAAACTGTAGAACCTTAACATATGAAAAAATCTGTCCAAAGTGTAAGTCAACAAATCTTTCTGCAAGCTGGAAGGGAATCGTAATAATCGTCGACCCGGAAAATAGTCAAATAGCAAAAGAACTAAATATAAGTGAAAAAGGAGAATACGCACTGTTTGTTGATTAAAATTCTTTTAAAACCTTAACTATTTTTTCTAAAAAATGTTTGGGTTTTTTTGATTTGACAAACGCCGATGCAATCGCAACGCCTTCAGATCCAAGTTCTAAAGCTTTTCTGACATCCTCTTCGTTACTTATTCCAGCGCCACACAGAACTTTTATCCATTTATCTACTTTTTTCACAAGATTTAAAGATTTGATAATCACATCTGGTTTTGCTTTTGAAACAGATATACCAGTACCTATCAATTCTGGTGGTTCTATCGCTATCCATCTTGGTCTGAAAAGCGCCACTTTTTTTGCAAAAACCGGAGTTGGAACAAAGACCAAATCTATTAAGTTATGGTTTTTTGCTAAGTCGATTCTTTGTTTAATTTCTTTTAATGAAAGTTTTCTTTCAGAATGGTTGATAAAAAAACCGTCGATATATTTTTTTATATTTTCGACTATTACGCTACCGGTATGAGCTCCGGGTTTGAAAATATCAACATGTTGAGCAAAAATTTTTATTGTTTTTTTGAATTTTGATATTTTTTCTAAATCATGAAACTGAGGCGCTACAACGATTTTAAGTTTATGTTTTTTTGCGATTTTATAAGCTATCTCAGAAAGTCTTAAAGCATTTGAATTGTTGGCTTCTCTATACGTTTTAAAGTTCAGAACCAATATAGGATTAGCCATAAATTATCTCCTTAATTTTTTTCAACAATTCAACAGCTTCTTCATCGCTTCTCATCCAAATGTTTCTACCGATAACTAGTCCACATGCCCCCGCATCCATAACATCTTTAACGAAATTTAATATATCTTCTTCATTTTCTTTTATCTGACCACCAGCAATACCTATCGGAACAAAACTATTTTCGACAACTCGTCTAAAGCTCACTTTATCTCCTGTGTAATAAGTCTTAACTATGTCTGCTCCCAATTCAGAACCTATTCTCGCCGCATAAGAAATAGAATCTGGATCATACTTGTGCGAACCCCTTGGATAAAAAAAACCTATCAATGGGAGTTTTCTCTTAATACAACTGTTTTTTATCAATGCAAATCTTTCCAACATCATCCACTCTTTTTTTGTGCCAATATATACAGTAGCAGCTATACCATCTGGGTTAAATCTGACTGCTTCTTCGATTGTTGTTACTATGGCTTGAATTTGGTCCTCCTCAGGAACCAAACTCGTTTTTCCTGTCAATTTAATTATCAATGCCAAGTTCCCAATAAAATCTTTCGCATATCTTGCAGTGCCAGCATGCAATATTATTCCATTTGCTCCTCCTTTCTTTGCTATATGGACTATTCTCTTAGGATTCAAATTTATTCCTTTATAATTAGCTGGACCGTGCTCGAAACCATGATCAAAAGCTATTAACAGTGTTTTTCCGTCTTTCATGATTTTTTTCATTCTTTTCTTCTTTGTATCTATTATAATTAATCACCTCGTGAGAGACAAATTGAGAACTTCATGAATATATTTTCTGGTTTTCTATAAAAGTTTTTTACCGTATCTTCAAAAGCTTAAAATTTTATCTGAACTTTTCAAAAATATTTTCATGGAATTTATTCTAAAGAATAATTTAAGTGAAAGAAGTTATTTCTTATCTGGAAAGTATCATTTTTTTCATAGGTTTTGTGATTCAGAATTCAAAAACAAATGGACAGGATTTTGGAAAGTTCCAAAAAAGTATGTAGAATTTTTCAAAATAAAAATAAACGATAAAACTCTATCTCATGAAAACTGTAAGATTTTGATCTACAACAACGTTTCCGCTGCACATTTTTATAAATTAGATGAAATTGAAGTAAAGGAAACTATTTTCGTGCCTTCGAAGAAACCTTCTTTAGTCATAATCCTTTCTCTAACAAATAAAAAAGATGAGGAATTAATCGCAAACATCGAGTTTGAGGTTGGAATAAATATAAGAGAAAAAGATGAAGACTGGCACAACAGAACTTATAGTTTGAAAGTAGAAGGTAGAAATGTGATAGTTAACTCCGAAAAAGGTTGTGTTGCGTTTTCTAGTTTTCCAAAAGGCGAATTAAATGTCATACCTGAATACAAAAATGTAGATAATATAGAAAGATGGTTTACTCCGGGAAAATATAACATAAAAATTGCGATTGCTAAGAAAAGTGTTGCCGATGTAATTTTTGTAATTAGTGTAGATGAGAATGAAGGTTCTGCTCTCTTTAATTTAGATGAAACTTTTAAAAATCTGACCGAATTCATAAAAGAAAGTGAAAAAAAAGTTGTTGGGATAAAATCAAAATCTTTTATCGATACGAATATAGAATTCTTGCACGACGTTTTTATTCAATCGGCAATCCAATTAACATCACTTTTCAAGGAAACAAAATTTGGAAGTGGCATAATCACTGGATATCCGTCTAGATTTGATTTTATAGGAAAAAATGTTCTTTGGTCGGTTTTAGGTTTAGTAGATATAGGTCAATTTGAAATGTCGAAAAGATGTTTAGATACATTCATTAAGTACTTCAAAAATAGACAATTACCTAGTAGAATAGATTTTCAGGAGAACGTTTTGTATGAATCATTTATATCTTCTACAATATTTCCTATATCGTTAGAAAAATATGTGAGAATCAGTGGTGACTTAGACTTTTTGAGAGAAAAACTCGAATACATTAAAAAAACATTTGAATTCTTAGGCACTAAAGAAACCGAAAGTGGTTTTATAAAAGATATCTCTAGCACGAAGCTGGATGATATAGAGAGGGGTGAAACTTACATAGAACTTCAGACTTTTTACATAAAATCTTTGAGAAGTATGTCAAATCTGTTAAGAATGTTAAAAGAGAGAGACTACAAGAAATATGAAAAAAAGGCAACATCAATTGAAAGAAAAATAGAGTTCTTCTGGACCGGAGAGTTTTATAAAGATTCTCTAGAGAAAGATTTCTTCACACTAAGCCCGGTTTTTTTAAATTTTTTTGACTTGAAATTCAGATGTAAGAATTCTCTCGATTTCATCAATAAAAACTTTAAACTAGATTTTGGTTTTTCGTTTGTACCAAAGAACTCTTCCATATATTCTCCAGAAAAAACCAATTTAAGTTGTCAATCATGGATTCTGCCACTTGTTTCTAGCTTAGAATTAAAATGTGGAAAAATAGAAAGTGCTCTAAAAATCTTCAAACTTTCTTACAGTATCATAAATAGGAATTCTGTTGGTTGCTTACCGAGCTCTTGGAACCCTGAGAACGGAAACTTAATAGAAAGTCAAAATCCGGTGTTATCAAATGCCTCAAGTTATTCCAGTTATATTTTAATGATAGAAGAATGGATTGCTGGTATAAGACCAAACGCAACAACGAATTCTATTATAATCACCTCCCACATTCCAAACAACTCATACATTAGAAGGATTAAGAAGATTGGAAATGATACTGTAGATATAAAAATTGAAAAAGTGAAAAACAAGCTTAATGTGTCTTACAAAAGTAAAAGTAAAATAAAATATTCAATACTTAAAAAACCTATTTAAAAAACGAATAAAAATTTAAGTCACTCACGTGTTATTTTTAAATAGATTTATCATGAATTCACAAACTTCTATGTCAAAAAAACTTATCAAAAAAAAGAAATTAAAAAAACTAAGAAAATTGTTTTTACCGAAATGGGTACCATGGTTTATCTTCTTACTATCTTTATTAGTAATAATTTTCGAATATTATGAACTCTCTATCGAAAAAAGAGATTTCACAGATTTTTTATTCTCTATTTTAATTCTAACAATGATAACAGTTGCGGTATTTTTCGTGACATATAGACACATCCCATATCTTCTTTTAGAAGTAAAATAATGATCATGGGAAAAGTTATATCAATTGTTTCTGCAAAAGGTGGTGTAGGGAAGACAACTGTAACGATAAATCTTGGGCTTGTACTTTCTAAGTTTTTTAACAAGAAGGTCTTAATTGTGGATGGAAACATAACAGTTCCTCATGTCTGCAATTATCTTGGGATTTATGATTTAGATAAAACCTTGAATTTGGTTCTGAGAAATGAATGTAAACCAGAAGATGCTTTGCAAACCTATTTCCTAGGAGTTAATATATTGCCCTCTTCTAACGAAATAAATGAATTAATAGGAATTGATTGGTCGTTTCTCAAGCCTGCGATCACTCAATTGTCAAAAAACTTTGATTTTATTCTAATCGATTGTCCACCCGGCATAGGAAGAGAAGCGTCTAATTTTATATTGTCTAGTGAATCGACTATAATAGTTACGACTCCAGATTTTCTGTCTTTATACGATGCTTTTAAAATGAAAAAACTTCTAGATATGATGAAAATTCCCGTCATAGGGATTGTTGTAAATAAAAAATTAGGTAAAAAATTTGAAATTAAAAAACATGAAATAG